>JAEWWF010000150.1 GCA_023396465.1 Pseudomonadota bacterium | reverse complement strand
CACAAGGGCATGCGCGCCATGTTCACCATGATGAACGCCGCCCGCCTGGGCGTCGGCGTGCAGGGCCTCGGCATCATGGAAGCGTCCTACCAGGGCGCCGTCGCCTATGCCCGCGACCGCCTTCAGGGCCGTGCCCTCACCGGCGCCGCCAACCCGGACGCCAAGGCCGATCCCATCCTGGTCCACCCCGACGTCCGCCGCATGCTGCTGACCATGCGCGCCTATACCGAGGGCGGCCGCATGCTGGCGGCCTGGATCAGCCAGGAACTGGACTACGCCGAGAAGGCGGAAGACCCCGCCCGCCAGCAGGAGGCCGACGATTTCGTCGCTCTCATGACCCCCATCGTCAAGGCGCTGCTCACCGACCTCGGCAGCGAAGTGGCGAACCTGGGCGTGCAGGTCTACGGCGGCCACGGCTACATCCGCGAATGGGGCATGGAGCAGTACGTCCGCGATGCCCGCATCGCCCAGATCTATGAAGGCACCAACGGCATCCAGGCGCTGGATCTGGTCGGCCGCAAGCTGCCGACCGGCATGGGCCGTCAGCTGCGCCGCTTCTTCCACCCGGTCAGCGCCTATATCGACCAGGCCATGGACGACGACGACCTGGCGGAATTCGCCCTGCCGCTGGCCAAGGCCTTCGTCCGCTTGCAGCAGGCCACCGGCTTCATCGCCCAGAAGGGCCTGAGCAACCCCAACGAAGCCGGTGCCGCCGCCACCGACTACCTGCGCCTGTTCGGGCTGGTCGCCATGGCCTACCTGTGGGTGCGGGCGGTGGAGACGGCCAAGGACAAGACCGACGGGGACGACGGCGCCTTCCACCGCGCCAAGATCGCCACCGCCCGGTTCTACTTCCAGCGCCTGCTGCCGCAGACCGGCGCCCTGTTCGCCGCCCTGATGTCCGGCGCCCAGAGCACCATGGAGTTCGAGGACGCGGCGTTCTGAGGACTCGGCCCGGCTTCAGGCCGGGTCGCACATCCACCGCCGTCCGGGACAGGATTCACCGATGAAGAGGCTCCCGTAATCCCATGAACCTGTGGCTTCGCCTGCTCAGGATCATCATCGGCGCCCTGACCGGACGGCGGCTCGGAATGTTCGACACCTCGGAGCTGACGTTCCGGGTGTGGCCGCACGATCTCGACCTCAACGTCCACATGAACAATGCCCGCTACCTGTCGCTCATGGACCTCGGGCGGGCCGACCTCATCATCCGCACCGGCCTGCACAAGACCATGCTGCGGGAGAAGTGGCAGGCGGTGATCGGCGGTACCACGGTGCGGTTCCGCCGGCCGCTCGGCCCCTTGCAGCGCTGCCGGCTGACCACCCGCCTGCTGTGCTGGGACGACCGCTGGATCTATCTGGAGCAGCAGATCATGACCGCCGATGGGCAGCTTGCCTGCGCGGCGCTGGTGAAGGCGGTGTTCATCCGCCAGGGCGCCCGCGTGTCGCCGGCCGAAACGGTGGCGCGCGCCGGTATCACCACCCCCTCGCCAGACGCCCCCGACTGGGTGGCCGCCTGGCGCAGCGCCGACGGTTTGTCGCCCTGACCGGCGGAACCCGATCTCCAGACGTGAAAAGAGCGGCCCGTGACGGTGCCGCTCTTTTTCTTTTGTTCGGTATCCCTCGACCCGCGTCAGAACGTCCTCGGCGGCTGTCGGCTACCCCATTAGGTTAGGATCATCCGACGTATTTCTGCTTCAGAGTAATATGCCCCGATCCGGGACGCAACAGTCCTGTGACGGCCGTCACACCTCTCGGTTGTCACGTCGACCTGGAGATGGAGCCTTCGGCGGCGTCCGGTGGCGGTGCGCCCCCCGCCACCAGGGCGGCAACAACGCCGTTGAGACGCTCGGCGGACCGCAGCGACAGGCGCGTCAGCGCCATCATGTCGAACGCCGCCGAGATCACCGCATCATCCAGCGTATCATCGTCCCGCCAGTCGAAGCGACCCCGCCGGTTCTGCCGCAACGGGCGCACGCGGGTCAAGGCCGCTTCCAGGGTCAAGGCCGTCGTGCGCCGGGTGGTGCCGAGAAGCTGATCGGCCGCTCCACCGACATCCTCGGCCTCGTCGGCGGGGCTCGCACCTCCGCCGTGGCGGGTCGTGGCGCCGTGGCCGGCGCCTTCTGCCCTCATCCTCCAGGTCATGATCACCTATCACCTTGGTCTGAACCCATGACACCCGAACAGATCAGGCCCCCGAAGTGACGCGGCCTTGCGCCCTCTGGCCGGGCGTACTCCGTTCGACAATACCCGTATGAGCAAGACGCCTGAGCCAGTGACTTCGTTCGCCCTCCGCTGTCACAGGTCACAGCCTCCACTCTCGCCGCCGGCGGCAACGGACACCGGGGCCGGTACGTTCCCGTCCGACTGGATGAGATCAGTACTGGAACAGAGCCGATGCGCATTACCCAGAAGGTCAGGAAGATCCTCGCCGCCTATGAAAGCGACAATCCCGGCACCAAGGCCAATCTCGCCCGCATCCTCATGGAGGGCAAGCTGGGCGGCACCGGCCGGCTGCTGATCCTGCCCGTTGACCAGGGGTTCGAGCACGGACCGGCGCGCAGCTTCGGCCCCAACCCCGCCGGCTATGATCCCCATTATCACTATCAGCTGGCGGTCGATGCCGGCCTGAGCGCCTATGCGGCGCCGCTGGGCGCCCTGGAGGCCGGAGCGGATGCTTTCGCCGGAGCGATCCCGACCATCCTCAAGATGAACAGCGCCAACAGCCTGCACCCCGACAAGGACAACCCGACCCAAGCCGTCACCGCCTCGGTGGACGACGCGCTGCGGCTTGGCTGCGCCGCCATCGGCTACACGATCTACCCCGGCAGCGCCCAGTTCTACGACATGCTGGAATCGCTGCGCGACCTCATCGCCGAGGCCAAGGCCTGCGGCCTGCCGACGGTGGTGTGGTCCTACCCGCGCGGCGGCTTCCTGACGACGGCAGGCGAGACGGCGCTCGACGTCGACGCTTACGCCGCTCACATGGCCTGTCTGGCCGGCGCCCATGTGGTGAAGGTGAAACTGCCCACCGCCCATCTGGAACAGGCGGACGCGAAAACGGTCTACGACAGCCAGAAAATCCCCTCCGGCACCATGGCGGAGCGGGTGGCCCACATCGTGCAAGCCTGCTTCAACGGCCGCCGGCTGGTGGTGTTCTCGGGCGGCGGCAAGAAGGGGGACGAGGGCATCCTGGACGACGCCCGCGCCATCCGCGACGGCGGCGGCAACGGCTCGATCATCGGCCGCAACAGCTTCCAGCGGTCGCGCGAGGATGCGCTGGCTCTGCTCGGCGCCATCATCGAGGTCTATCGGGACAAAGCCTGAGGCGGTCCTTACACCAACGGCGCCACCCGCATGGTCTCCGGCACCGGCAGCCCCAACAGCCGCAGCACGGTGGGCGCCACCGCCCGCTGATCGACCTCGACGTCCGCCGCCACCGTCAGCGGCGGACCGCCAATCAGGTAGAACGGCACCCGCGTCACCTCCGGGTAGTCGCCACCATGCCGGCCTTCGGCGTCCATGCCGTGGTCGGCGGTGACGATGACGCGATAGCCGCGCTCCATCCAGCCCGGCACATGCTGGCTCAACAGGTCGTCGCACCAGCCGACCCGGCCACGGTACTCGCTGCTGTCGCCGCCGTGGCGATGACCGATGTGGTCGACGCTCATGGGGTGGACCAGCAGGTAGTCTGGCGCCCGCCGCCGCACCAGCATTTCCGCCTGATGGAACACCTCGGTGTCGGGCTGGTCGCAATCGAGATAGAAGCGGCCATGGCGGATGGCCAGCCGGTCGTCGTCCACCTCCCGGTGCTCGGCCGGATCGTAAGGGATGGCGCCGTTGTACAGCTCGGCGAACCACGAGAAGGCCGCCGCCGCCGTCACCTTGCCAGCCGCCGCCGCCAGACTGAACACGTCGGGGTGGCGGCCGGGCCTCACCAGAAGATTGCTGTTGATTCCGTGCTCGGCGGGCGCGAGGCCGGTGTGGACGGTATGGTAGAGCGACCGCGACACGCTCGGCAGGCAGGCGCGCAGGGTGCGGCGCTCCGCCTTGCCGACCGCCACCAGTCCTTCCAGGAAGCCGCAATGGCGGCGGGCGGTGTCGTCGCGCAGCCCATCAACCAGCACCAGAACGATCTTGCCTTCCGCCACGTCAGGTCTCCTAGGCTTGCCGGATCGGGGTGAACCCGAACCAAACAGGGAGACCATCAGAATGTCCAGCACCGTTGCCGTCGGCCCGTCGCCGGCCACCGTCATCCCGCCTGATCCGGCGTGGCGGGAGCGCATCCACACCATCTTCGCCAACCAGGGCGCCATCCAGGCGATCGGCGCCCGGCTGGCGCTGGTGGAACCGGGCCTGTGCGAGATCGCCCTGCCCTTCGCCGATCACGTCAGCCAGCAGAACGGCTTCTTCCATGGCGGCGTGGTCGGCACGGTCGGTGATTCGGCGGGCGGCTTCGCCGGCTATTCGCTGATGCCGGCCGGCAGCAACGTGCTGACCACCGAATACAAGATGAACCTGGTCAGCCCGGCCCGAGGCGCCTGGTTGGTCGCCCGTGGCGAGGTGCTGAAACCGGGCCGCACCCTCACCGTCACCCGTGTCGATGTCTTCGTGTCCGATGCGCCGACCGGGGCCGCCCGCAAGCTGTGCGCCACCCTGTTGCAAACCCTGATCCGCGTCGATCCGCCGGCCGGGGGCTGAGTTACTCCTGCCCCTCGCGGGTGAGCAGCCGCGCCTTGCGCTCCGGCCCCCAGCGGTAGCCGCCGCAGCCGCCGGCGGCCGGCACCACCCGGTGGCAGGGCACCGCCAGGGCCACCGGGTTGCTCGCCACCGCCCGCGCCACCGCGCGCGCCGCCGTCGGTTGGCCGATGCGGCCGGCGAGGTCGCGATAGGTGATGGTGGCGCCGGATGGGATGTCCCGCAGCGCCTCCCACACCCGACGCTGGAAAGCGGTGCCGCGCACGTCCACCGGCAGCCGCGGCCAAGCCCGCTCCCCCGCCACCCAGGCGGCGAGATCGGCCGCCCACGCCCGCACCGCCGCATCGGCCTCGGCGAGGGTGGCGGCGGGGAACTCGCCCGCCAGCTCGCGCCACAGGGCATCGCCGTCATCGCCCAGCCGCACGGCGCACAGGCCCCGATGGGTGCCCGCCACCAGCAGGGCGCCAACCGGCGTCTCCACCACCACCGCCCCCACCGTCTCGCCGGCACCGCCACGGGCATAGGCAGCGGGTGTCATGCCGAGATGCGCTGCGGCGCGCTCATAAACGCGGCTGGCGGACCCGAAACCGGCGCCGTAGGTGGCGCCGGCCACGCCTTCGCCCTGCCGCAGCAGGCGGCGCAGCGTGTCCATGCGGTAGACCTCCACCACCTGCGCCGGCGTGCAGCCGAGCACGGCCCGGAACCGGCGATGCAGCGTGCTGGCCGAAACGCCAAGGGCGGCGGCCACGCCCTCCGCCGTCACCTCCGCCGCCTCCGCCCCTTCCGCCACGGCGGCGGCGAGCAGACGGCAGGCAGCCACCACGTCGGCCGCCGCCGGTGCCTCAGCCGCCCGCGGCTGGCAGCGCAGGCACGGGCGGAAACCCGCAACTTCCGCCGCCGCGCAGGAGGCGAAGAACCGCACCCGGTCGGGCTTTGGCCGGCGGCTCGGGCACCCGGGACGGCAGTAGATGCCGGTGCTGGTGACGCCATACCAGAAAATTCCATCGAACCTGTTGTTGCGCTGCAACACAGCCGACCAAAAATAGGAGGCGTCGGCCGCTTCGGCGGTGTCCGGCGGGAACGGAGACACGGACATGGCGGTTGTTCCTTGGTCGTGGCGCGGATGCAGCATGATGGTACGGCGGCCCGCCGCCGGCGGCCACCCGGATCCTGGCGCCAAAGCCGCCCTTTCCCCGGTCCGCCGCCGCGTCATGAGCCACAACAACCCGGCAAGGATGGACGCATGAATTCGGACGATGCCGTTCAGGCGATGGCCGCCCTGGCCTATGGAGCCCGGCTCGATGTCTTCCGGCTGCTGGTGCGGGCCGGCGAGGCAGGGCTGGCCGCCGGCGCCATCGCCGAACAGTGCGGCATGTCCGCCTCCACCCTGTCCTTCCACCTCAATCAGCTGAAGGCCGCCGGGCTGGTCACCCACCGGCGGGTGGGCCGGTCGCTCATCTACAGCGCCAACCGGGCGCTGATGGACCGCCTGATCCACTTCCTGGGCGAGACCGTCCACCCCACCGGCCAATCGACCGGCCATGCGACCGCCGTCCCTCCGGCAAACCCAGCCGGGATCAGCACGGTGCTGTTTCTGGGCCGCCGCAACGGTGCCCGCAGCCTGATGGCCGAATCGATTCTGATGCGCGAGGGGGAAGGACGCTTCCATGCCGTCAGCGCCGGCCTTGCCCCCGATGGGACCGGCGCCAGCGCCGTGGCGCTCGGCCTGCTGCATCGGCGCCACTGCCACACCCGAGGACTGAGACCGAAAAGCCTCGGCGACCTGCTGGCCGCCGGTCTGCCGCCGGTACGGGCCGTGATCATCCTGTGCGATGGCGTCGACCCGGCCACCCTGCCGCCGCTTCCCGGCGATCCGGTGGTGGTCGGATGGCCTCTGCCCGATCCGCTGGAGATCGTCGGAACCGAGGCCGATATCGCCGGCCGTTACGAGTCTCTATTCCGCTTGCTGCACGATCGCATGGCAGCGCTGGTGGAACAGCCACTGCCAACCGGCAACCGCGAGGCGCTGGCCCGGCATCTGACCGCCATTGGCCGCCGTGCCCGTATCGTCGGCGTCGCCTGACCGCCGCGCCTAGGCTACCATACTTCCATCCCACCCGCTGGAGCCCACCCGCCATGTCCAGTGATGCCGCCTCTCTTTCCGTGCGTCCCGCCACCGGTGCCGATCTGTCCGCCGTGGCTGCCCTGTTGAAGGCCGAGGGCCTGCCGGCCGATGACATCGCGGCGGCGGACGTGCGCCTATGGCTGGTGGAGGATGCCAAGGGGCGAGCACTCGCCTGCGGCGGCCTGGAACTGCATGGCGAGACCGCCCTGGTACGGTCGCTGGTGACGGTGCCGGCGGCGCGGGGCAAGGGTCTTGGCGCCCGCTTGCTGACCCGGATCGAGACCGAGTCGGCGGCGGCCGGGGCGGCGACGGCATGGCTGCTGACGACCGGCAACGGTGCTCTCTTCCGCCGTCACGGTTACACCGCCGCCGACCGGCAGACGGCACCGGCGGCCATCCAGACGACACGGCAGTTCAGCGGGCTGTGCCCATCGACCGCCGGCCTGTATGCCAAGTCGCTACAGCCATGAAATTTATACACTGACCAAATGATCAACCTTGGGATAGCAACCGTATTCCAATTAACCCTGGCTATCCGCGGGTAAGGGGCGCCACCATTACCCTCAAGAACATTAGGGAAGAAGGGGAAGCCAAATTGGACGACGCACGCAGAAATGTCCTCGTCGTCGAGGATAATGCCCTCAACATGAAGTTGTTCGAGCAGATCCTCCGCCAGGGGGGCTTCAATCCTGTCACCAGCAGCGACGGCCGCGACATTGTTGATATCGTGCGGACGGTTCGGCCGGCCTGCATTCTCATGGACATCCAGCTTCCCGATAGGTCGGGCTTCGACCTACTGAAACTGGTGAAGGATGCCGACGACCTGCGCACCACGCCGGTGGTGGCGGTGACCGCCTTCGCACGCGGCCGCGACCGCAACCGCTTTCTGGAAGCGGGGTTCGACGCCTTCCTGCCCAAGCCGATCTCGGTCCGGGTGCTGCTGTCCACCGTCGGCCAGTTGGCCGCCTGACCACCACGGGCCAGTTGAGCGCCTGACATCGACGGCGAAAGCAGCGGCAGAGAACCGGGCGGCGCCAACGGGCCGCCCTTGGCAGACCCGCACCGGCATCCGCCAGGGATCAGTTCACCGGACCGCCGGCCCCGTAGTGGCTGACACCGCCCAGGCTACCGGAGGAAGGCTCGCTCATGGTGCCGAGAGTGCCGGCCTGGGGCGCCCCTCCCGGCCGCACCGCGATGGAGCCGTCCCCCCCGATCATGGCATCGGGATTGGTCACCGGCACCGCCGCGCTGGTGCCGTCACCGACGGAACCGCTTGCCCCCCCAAGGCCCTGGCCTTCCTCGACGCTGGTTCGGCCGGCCACCTCGGCGGCGAACAACTGCGGGTAGGCGTGGCGCTGGGTGACCACCATCACCGTGGTGCCATCAGGCAACTCGCGCACCTCGAAATCCACCCCGCCCGCACGGGCGGCGGCGCGGGCATCGGTGCTGTCGAGGGGCGTCCCCATCTGCGGGTGCATTTGCCGGGCTTGGCCCTGATGCAGGTCGGCAGCGACGGCGGGTCCGGCGACAACCATCGCCGCCACGGCGAGGCTGGTCAGAACGGGGGTATGGCGCATGGAAACTCCTCCTGTCGGATGACATGGTCTTCCGACGGATAGACGCCTGTGAACGCCGGGGGTTGCCGTTAAAGCCGAAGCATCATCCCGCCATGCCGGTGCGCGACAGGGCCGTCGGCCGCGCCGCGCGGGCCATGGGCGCCATGCCAGCCCGCTCGATCAGATAGCTCTCGAAATCATCCGCCGGCAGCGGACGGGAGAACCAATAGCCTTGCAGGGCATCGCAGCCCATGTCGGCCAGCAGGGCGGCGTGCTCAAGCGTCTCCACCCCCTCGGCCACCGTCGAGAAGCCGAGGTTGCGGGCCAAGGTGATGATGGTGGAACAGATGGCCGCCTCCTTCCCCGACGGCGCCATCAGATCGCGGACGAAGGTCTGGTCGATCTTCAGCGTGTCGATGGGGAAGGTCTTAAGGTAGTTGAGCGACGAATAGCCGGTGCCGAAATCGTCCACCGACAGGGTGACGCCCATGGCCTTCAGCGCCTCCAGGGTGGCGATCACCCGCTCGACATCGCCGGACATGACGCTTTCGGTGATCTCCAGGTCGAGGCAGGCTGGCGGCAGGCCGGTTTCCTCCAGGGCTTGGGCGATGGTGTCGATCAGCCCCTGGTCGCTGAACTGGCGCGGCGAGACGTTGACCGAAATGCTGGTCGGAGCGATCCCCGCCGCCCGCCAGCCCTGCATCAGCCGGCAGGCTTCGCGCAGGATCCAGCGGCCCATGGGAACGATCAGGCCGCTGTCCTCGGCCAGCGGGATGAACTGCATGGGGCTGACGAGACCAAGGCGCGGATGCGGCCAGCGGATCAACGCCTCGGCCCCCGTCACCTGCTGCGTCACGGCGTCGAGCTTGGGCTGAAAGTGCAGCTCGAAAGCGTTGCGGCCGACCGCCATGCGCAGTTCGTTCTCCATGGTCAGCACCGCCAGGGACCGCTGCGCCATGGTGGCCTCGAAAGCCGCGTAGCGCCGCTCGCCGCCGCGCTTGGCGTGATACATGGCGATGTCGGCGTTGCGGATCAGTTCCGCCGCGTCGTCGCCATGATCCGGCCAATAGGCGATGCCTATGGAGGGCACCGAGAACAGTTCCCGTCCGACCACGGTGAACGGTTCCGACAGACTGTAGAGCACTTTCTCGGCGATATAGGCGCCGGTGTTGCCGGCCCCGCACTCGGGCAGCACGATCAGGAACTCGTCGCCGCCGAGCCGCCCCACCGCATCGGACATGCGCACGCAGTGGCGCAGACGGCGGGCGGTCAGCTTCAACAGTTCGTCGCCGGCGGCGTGACCGTAGCTGTCGTTGACGTACTTGAAGCGGTCGAGGTCGAGAAACAGCACCCCCACCCGACCGCCGTTGCGGCGAGCCCGCAGGATCGCCTGATCCAGCCGGTCGGTGATCAGGTGGCGGTTGGGCAGACGGGTCAACTGGTCGTAGTTGGCCTGGAAGCGGATGCGCTCCTCGTCGCCCTTGCGGCGGGTGATGTCGGTGCAAGCGGCGACATAGCGCAGAATCGCGCCGCTGTCGTCGCGCACCGTGGTGACCGACAGATCCATGAGAAAGGGCCGGTCGCCGGCGCGCTCCGCCCACACCTCGCCGCGCCACACCCCATCGCGGGCGGCGGCGGCCCACATGTCCCGCTCCAGATTCTTCTCGTGAAACCCCGCCGCCAGCAAGCGCACCGGATGGCCGACCAGATCGTCGGCGGGATGCCCGGTGATGGCGGTGAAAGCGGGGTTGGCGGCACGCACCACCCGTCCCTCGTCGATCAGCAAAATGCCCTCGGCGACGCTCTCGAACACCTTGGCGAGCATGCGGATTTCCTCTTCCGCCTGCTTGCGGGCGGTGATGTCCTCCACCGTGCCTTCGTAGTAGAGCAGCCGGCCGGCATCATCGCGGACGCAGCGGGCGTTTTCGGTGATCCAGATGACCTCGCCATCACGGCGGCGCACCTGGGCCTCGAACTCGCGCACCACGCCGGAGCGTTCCATCAGCGCCTTGAAGCGGTCGCGCGCCTGGGGATCGACGTAGAGCTGGCCGGCGATGTCGGTCAGGCCCTCCATCAGGGCGCGCGGCGTATCATAGCCGTAGATGCGGGCCAACGCCGGGTTGACCTGGATGTAACCGCCCTGGGGCGTGGACTGGTAGATGCCCTCGACGGCGTTCTCGAAGATGCCGCGCCAGCGCCGTTCCGCCTCGCGCACCGCCCGTTCCACCACCCGTTGCTCGGTGATGTCGGTCAGCAGGACCAGGGTGTGGGTTTCCGACAGTCTTTGCAAATGCAGCGTCGTCGTGCGCCCGCCCAGGCTGAAGGTGACCGTGCGGCCGTCATCGCCGGCCGGATCGGCGCAGGTCAGGCACAGGTCGTCCCCCAGCAACTCGTCGAGGGAACCGCCCAGAAGGCGGATGACCGGCCGCTCGACCAGGGCCGCGAAAGCCCCGTTGGCGTAGACCACGCGCCCCTGCGCCAGCACCGCCACACCATCGGGCAGGTGGTCGAGAAGGGCGCGGGTGATGCGGGCCGGCAAAGGGTGCCGGTCGGCGGAAGCATCGAGCATCTGCACTGTTTCTCGTCAGCGGCACCCGCGGACCGGCGGGCTGCCCACAGGATATGCGGCGCCATTGTGCCATGCAACAAAAGGCTTACAGACCCGAGACAAAAAGCCGTGGGAACCTTATACCCTTGGATGAGACGCGAAAAAGCCCCCGCCGAGAGGGCGGGGGCTGCGTCGCATCGATGATCGGAGCGCGGTCTCAGTAGCCGACGGCGGAGAGATAGAGATCGAGCAGCTCTTCCTGCTCCGCGCGCTCGTGCGGCTCCATCTTCCGGATGCGGATGATCTGGCGCATGATCTTGGTGTCGAAGCCGGACGACTTGGCCTCGGCATAGACGTCCTTGATGTCGGAGGCGATATTGGCCTTCTCCTCCTCCAGGCGCTCGATGCGCTCGATGAAGGAGCGGAGCTGGTCGGCGGCGATGCCGCCAACGTCATTGCTGCCTGGGCGCCGGTCTCGTCGGCCATGGCGTATGATTCCTCGTTGTCTTGAAACGGTTTTCGACGGCGCCGAATCGCGACTGCGGCGCCCGACTGGAGGGCGAAGATAGCCGACGCTATTGCCGCCATCAAGCGAGGAGCAGCCCCTAGGCCGCCGCCCGTGGGTAGCGTATAAGCACCGAACCATGCATCCCGATGTCCCCTCCCCCGGAACACCCGCGTCCTCGCCACTGGAGCGCCTGACGGTGCTGCTGGTGGAGGACAATCTCTACATCCGCGACATTCTGGCCCAGGCGCTGCGCTCGCTCGGGGTTCGCAAGATCGCGCTGGCCCGCAACGGCGAGGAAGCGGTGGCGGTGCTGCGGCGGCGCGGGGCGCTGGCCGCCCACAACGGCATCATGGGCGTCGACCTCATCATCTCCGACATGGTGATGCGGCCGGTGAACGGGCTGATGCTGCTGAAGTGGGTCCGCCAGCGCAAGGAAAGCCCAAACCGCTTCATGCCCTTCATCATGTTGTCCGGGGCCGCCGACCGGGAGTTCGTGGAAGCCGCCCGCGACCTGGGCGCCGACGAGTTCCTCGCCAAGCCGTTCTCTGTCGCCTCGGTCTACGAGCGCATGCGCTGGGTGATCGATCATCCGCGCCCCGTCATCTGCACCCGTGGCTACTTCGGCCCCGACCGCCGCCGCCATCGCGGCACCGCGCCGGCCGGCACCCCCGAACGGCGGCGGGAGGGCGAGGACCACGCCACCATCGTCTACAGCGGCGACACCATCGTGCGGCCGAGAAAGGCGGGTGACGTGTGGCTGTTCAAGCTGCCCAACCTGCTGCGCCAGAAGATGGGGCTGACCGATGGCGATCCTGATTTCATGCTGCCCAAGGGGCTGCTGGACGAAGCGGAGTCCACTCTCCAGCGCCACGCCGCCGATTTCCACGACTGGGCCGGCGCCTATTTGAAGCGCCTGTCCGATTGGGTCGACTCGGCCCGCACGGTGCCTGCCATGCGCCACCGCGACTTCGAGTCGATCAATCTGACCGCCCACGAATTGCGTGGCGAGGGCGGCACCTTCGGCTATCCGCTCATCACCCTGTTCGGCAAGAGCCTTTACGAGGCCACCGGCCCCGGCTGCCGCCAGGATGACGCGGCGCTGGAAGTCGTCAAGGCGCATATCGACGCCATGCGGGCGGTCATCCGCGACCGCGTCGCCGGCGATGGCGGCGAAACCGGGCGGGAACTTTACGCCACCCTTCAGGCCGCCATCGCCCGCTGGCGCCCTGATCTGGTGAAACCGGAACCGCCAGCGGCCTCCCCGGCCGCGAAAGCGCCAGCGGCCTCCCCGGCCGCGACTACGAAAGCCGGCCCGGCGGCAGCGGGCAAGCCGGCGCCGTCCTGAGCACGAGCCGTCACTTCCGGATGATACCCTCCCGTCACTTCCGGACGATACCCTCCCGTCACTTCCGGACGATGACCCACACGGCATGGATGATGCCGGGGATATAGCCCAACAGGGTCAGCACGACATTGATCCAGAAGTGCTTGCCAAACCCCACCTCGAAGAACACGCCGAGCGGGGGCAGAAGGATGGCGAGCACGATACGAAGCAGATCTCCGGCCATGCTGTCGCCGGTGTCACGGTGGCCGTTGGCCATGAACAAATCCTCCGTCAGGGGTGATGCGGTTTCCCCATAACGGGCTCCTGCCGCCGGCGGCTGCCGCGAAAGTCGGTCGCGACAACCACCGGGCGGCCGCGCGTCAGCGCCGCAGGTCGATCTCGCCCCCCGGCTCGCCCGAGAACTCCACCAGGATATCCTCGTCACGCACGATGTACTGACAGGCCAGTCGGTAGGGCGGCGGCACGTCGTTGGTTTCGGCGTCGTACAACTGCTCCTTGGTCAGCTTGCCATTGACGGAGAGGGTGAGCTTTTCCTTCTCGGTCAGCCCCACCGCCATGATCTTGCGACCCAGCGGGATGACCTTGATCAGGCAGGCCCCACATTCACCGTCCTGGCACTGACAGGGGATGGGGATTTCGTGGCGCTTGGCCAGGGCCAGCACGGTGGAGGTGTCGCCGGCCACCGCATAGACGGTGCAATCGCGCGGCATTACGGGGCTTGAAAAGGTGACGTTCGCCATGGGTGAACCTCCTGCGCTCCGGGAAGCGTGGGTTGGGTTGAAATGGCCGAACCTGGGGGGAACGCCCACCATATGCACATATATTAGGCGCAGGAACGGTAGGGACTATTATTTCATCACAGGGCAGGTTATCAAGAGATTCATCATGACGGAGCTGTGACGGAACGGCAGAGGCCCCCAGGCCGCCCCGCCAAGCACCGCCCCACATGAGGAGAAAGACCGATGGCTTACGTGATCTTCTACGGCAAGCCGGAGTGCCCGGCGAACGCCAAGCAGCGCCGCCAATTGGAAGCGGCGGGACATACCATCGAGTTCCGTGATCTGGGCGCCGTGTCATGGACGGCGGAATCCCTGCGGCCTTACTTCGAGGACCGGCCGGTCAGCACCTGGCTCAACAAGCTGCATCCCAAGGTGCGCACCAACGCCATCGACCCCGACGCCCAGACGCCCGACAAGGCTCTGGCCCTGATGATGGCCGACCCCGATCTGATCCGCCGGCCGCTGCTCCAGGTCGGCGAGCAGAAAAAGTTCGGATTCGATCCGGTGCAGATCGAAACCTGGATCGGCCTCCGCCCACGCGCCGACGCCCTGTCCTGCGACGAGAAGCATGCCGTAGGCCGCTGCGACCATGGCCACCACCATGTCCCGCAGGCAGCCTCCGCCTGACGCCGCCACACCCGAGTCCGCCCCCCGCCGTGCCGGCGGCGGGCGGCAAGATCCTGGTCCGCGGCAGGGGTCCC
>JAEWWF010000108.1 GCA_023396465.1 Pseudomonadota bacterium | reverse complement strand
CGGAACCCACGACTGGCGCAAGTTCGTCAAGCCGTCGGAACTGGCCGACGGCCTGCGCGCCGGCGGGCTGGTGGTGGAGCAGCTGCGCGGCATGACCTACAACCCGCTGATGGACAGCTGGTCGATCACCGGCGACCTTGACGTCAACTATATGTTGAGCGCGGTGAAGCCGGGGTGACCGGGTTGCGTTCATAGACGCGACGCGGGAATAATCCGACATGATCCGGGACTTCATCGACAGGGACGTCGAGGGCCTCTTTCACGGCCGGCTGTCGAAACGCCTACCGCCGGACATCCAACGCAGCGCGCAGCGCAAGCTGCGGCTGCTGCATCAGGCACTGGAACTGCGCGACCTGCTCGCGCCGCCCGGCAACCGGCTGGAAGCTTTGAAAGGCGACCGTGCCGGCCAGCACAGTATCCGCATCAACGGGCAGTGGCCGATCTGCTTCGTCTGGCGCGACGGTGGCGCCGAACGGGTCGAGATCGTCGACTATCATTAAAGGAGGGCGAGTGTGCGCGACCTCCCCCCACCCACCCCGGCGAGCAGCTGCGCGAAGAGTTCATGATGCCGCTCGGCCTTACTGCCTATGCCCTTGCCAAGGCTCTCGACGTTCCGGTCAGCCGGATCCAGGCGATCATCAAGGAACGGCGCGGCATCAGCGGCGACACCGCGCTGCGCCTCGCCCGCTACTTCAACACGACGCCTGAGCTCTGGCTGAACATGCAGCGCGACTTTGAACTGGAAACGGCCGCCATGCTCTCCGGCGAGGATATCCGCCGCAAGGTCACGCCGCGCGCCGCCTGAACCAGCCTAGCGCCGATCAGTCCCGCCAGAAGCGCGGCGCCAGCAGCACCAGGACGGTGAAGAACTCCAGACGGCCGAGCAGCATGCCGGCGCTGAGCAGCCATTTGGCGCCCTCGGGCAGGGTGGCAAAGTTGCCGGCCGGGCCGATGATCGGGCCAAGGCCGGGGCCGACGTTGGACACCGCCGTCGCCGCCCCCGAGATGGCCGTCACCCAGTCGAGCCCCCACAGGCCCAACAGCAGGGCAATGCCGCCGACAGCCCCGACGTAGACGAAGAAGAACAGCAGCACCGAGCCGGCCACTTCCTCGCCGATGGTTTGACCGTTGTAAAGACGCGGCGCGATGGCGTTCGGCGAGATCAGGCGCCGCAGGTGGCTGGTGAACAGAATCCAGGCCACCTGGAAGCGGAAGATCTTGATGCCGCCGGAGGTGGAGCCGTTGCAGCCGCCGACGAAGGTCAGGGCGAAAAAGGCCGCCACCGCGAAGGCGCCCCACAGGGTGTAATCCGTGGTGGCGAAGCCGGTGGTGGTGACCACCGAGGTCACGTTGAAGGCCACCAGCGTCAGCGCCCTGAGGAAACCGATCCCCTCGTCCACCGCCAGCCACGCGGCCAGAAACAGCGTCACGAAGCCGAGGAAGCCGATGAAAGCCTTGACCTGGCTATCGTGGATCAGCGGCCGCAGACCGTCACGCACCATTTTCAGATAAAGCACGAAGGGCAACGCCCCTGCGGCCATGAAGATGATGCCGATCCAATGGATGAGCGGGCTGTCGAAATGCCCCATGGAGGCGTCGGAGGTCGAATAGCCGCCAGTGGAGACGGTGGCCATGGCGTGGTTCACCGCCTCGAACGGGGTCATGCCGGCCACGACATAAAGCACGCCGCACAGCACCGTCAGCAGGATATAGACCGCCAATGTCGCCAGCCCCAGCTGGTTGACCTTGGCCATCACCTTCTCCGACCGATCGGAGCTTTCCATGCGGAACAGCTGCATGCCGCCGACCCGCAGAAAGGGTAGCAGCACGATGGCCATGACGATGATGCCGATGCCGCCCAACCATTGGAGCAGGCTGCGCCACAGCAGAACGCCGGGGGGCGCGCTGTCCAACCCGGTGATCACCGTCGATCCGGTGGTGGTCAGGCCGGAGATTGCCTCGAAGAAGGCATCGGTATAGCTGAGGCCCATGCGCGAGAACACGAACGGGATGGCCGAGAAGCCGGCGGTGAACACCCAGCCGAAAACCGTCAGCAGGAAAGCCTGCCGCAACGTCATGGTAAGGACGCTGGTTCGGTTGGTGGTGATGAGCATGCCGCCCACCAACACCGTGAATCCACCACCAATGAAGAAGCCGCGCCAGTCGATGTCGCCATAGGCCAAGTCGACGATGCCCGGCACCAGCATCGCCAGACCGACCACCGTGATGAGCAGCCCGATCACATAAAGGACGGGCTGGAGGGATATTCGGGTCAAGGCTGTGCCTTTCGCGACGGCTTAGGAAACCGGCCGACGCCAGGGAATCGAGGCGAAGGCGACTCCTTCCTCGCGCAGGGCGTCGGCCTCCTCGCGCGTGGTCTCGCCGTAAATGCCGCGGGTTTCCGTCTCGCCATAGTGGATGCGGCGGGCTTCCTCGGCGAAACGGTCGCCGACGTAGTCGCAGTTCTCCTGCACCGCCTGTTGAAGCTGGCCGAGGGCCTCCGCCAACTTGCGCACGGTCTCGGCCGCTTTGCCGTGATCGCCGGCCATCAGAGCGGCGGTGGAGCCCGGAGCCTGTGGCGCGGCCTCGTCGGGCGCGGGAGCGGCCTTGGTGGCGCCCTTGCGACCGATGGCCGGGGCCATCAGTGCCTTGCGCACCGTTGTATCCCCGCAGACCGGGCATTCGACGGCACCGACGGCGGCCATGGAGTCGTAAGCGGCGCTGTCGCGGAACCAGGACTCGAAGCGGTGTTCATGGGAACACAGCAGATGATAGAGAATCATGGCGGCCCGACCCGTTCAGACGTGCGCCAGCTTTACCGCAGGCGCTCCACCGTGACAAGCTCGCCGAACAGGATGCCTTTCCTTGCCGGAGACCGCGCCCACCATGGATGCTTCCCCCTGTCATCGCAGCAAGCCCGCCGGAACGACACCACCCTCGCCGTGGGTGAGGCGCTGGGGTGCCCTGGTGCCGGCCGGCGGCATGGTGCTGGACGTCGCCTGCGGCTGGGGCCGGCATCTGCGCTGGTTCCTGGACGCCGGTTTCGCCGCCACCGGCATCGACCGCGACACCAGCCTGCTGACCGATCTTGGCGACCGGGCCGAGATCATCTCGTATGATCTCGAAGACGGCTCGCCCTGGCCCCTTCCCGGCCGCACGTTCGATGCCGTGATCGTCACCAACTACCTGTTCCGCCCCCTGTTTCCGGCTTTGACGGCGGCCGTCGCGCCCAATGGGGTGCTGATCTACGAAACCTTCATGATCGGCAACGAAGCCTACGGCCGGCCGCGCAATCCCGACCACCTGCTCCTTCCCGGCGAATTGCTGACCGCCGTTCCCGACTTGACCATCGTCGGCTTTGAACAGGGCAAGGTGGAAACCTGCGGCACCGGAGTCGTCCAGCGGCTGGCCGCCGTGCGCGGCTCCAGTCCCGTCCCCTTGCCCTGACGTCGCCCACACCAGAAAAAGAGCTTGCCACCACCCCACCCATATGATGAGAATGATTATCAGTTTCATAACCTAGCCGAGCGAGGTCCGCCGTGTCTCTCATCCGCCTTCAGATGACGCGCCGCCGCATCGACGAGATTCCGGGCAAGTGGCATTGCAGCATCATCGGCACCTGCCTGCCGCTGGCGGACCTGCGCAAGATCGCGGTGAAAGCTCGCATGGATATTTCGTCTTCCGCCGACGACTACCATGTCCATGGCGCCGTGGTGCATCACTGCGGCTCGTCCCGCCTGCTGTCGCGGCTGGTGACCAAGGCGCTGGACAAGCGGTTTCCGGCCCACATCGCCCGCTTCGCCCGCGCCGAGACCGAGGCCGATCTCGCCGCCCTGTGGCAGCAGCATGTGGCCAGCGGCGACGTTCCCGGCGCTTATTGGGCGTTGATGTCCCACCCGGTGGATTGCGGCTTGCTGCGTCAGCATGCCTATGGCGAGGTTCACATGCTGTCGCACCTGTCCGGCGCCACCCAGCGCGCCGACATGCGCAGGCAGGCGGAGTTGGAGCGCCAGTTGGCGGAGCGCACCGCCGAGATCGAAGCCCTGGGTGCCGAGCGCAGCCGCTGGCGCTCGACGGAAGCGACGTTACGCCACGATCTGGCGATGATGGACTTGCACCGCCGCCGGGCGGAGGATCTGGAACAACGGCTGGCCGAATTGGAAAGCGGCGCCGCCATCACCGAGGCCCGCCAGGCCCTGCGGGACGAGAAGATCGAGAGCGACCGCCTGCGCCTGCGCGTCGACCGCCTGACCGGTCAGTTCGACCGCCTGCGGGAGGAAATCGCCGAACTGACCGAGCATAACGCCCGCCTGGTCGCCCGCACCGCCGATCTGGAGCTGCGCCTGTGCGAAACCGCCGGCTGCCCCATGGCCGGGCGTCCCGCCGCCCCGCCGGCCGCCGCCAACGACGAGCCCTTCGATCTTGCCCGCCGCCGTATCCTCTATGTCGGTGGCATGGGGCGGACGGTCGCTCATCTGAAAGCCATCGTCGATCGCCACAACGGCGAGTTCATTCATCATGACGGCGGTCTGGAGGATGGGTCGGAGCGGCTGGACGGCGCCCTGTCGCAGGCCGACGCGGTGCTGTGTCCGGTCACCTGCATCAGCCATGATGCCGTCGACCGCATCAAGCGCAGTTGCCGCCGCTCGTGCAAAGCTTTCATGCCGCTGCCGAGCCACAGTGTCTCCACCTTCGTGCGGGCGCTGCGGGTGGTCGGCCGCGGCCCCTTGCCCTACGTGGCGATGGCTGCGGAGTAAAAGGGAGATACGCCGGGGGCTCACCCCGTCGGTTGGCGGTGTTCCGGCACCGGTTGCGGCGGCTCAAGTTCATTGGAACGCACCAGCGGCACCTTGGCTTCCTCAGCCGGGCGCGGGTCGGGCGGGGTGACGATGCCGCCGGAGACAACCATCTTGATGCCGTCCTCGACGCTCATGTTCAGCACCACCAGATCACCGCGCGGCACGAACAGCAGAAAGCCGGAGGTGGGGTTGGGCGTGGTCGGCAGGAAGACGTTGATGACCTCGTCCGCCGTCAGGTTCTGCACCTCGCCCTTGGTGACGCCGGAGACGAAGCCGATGGCCCAGATGCCGCGGCGCGGATACTCCACCAGCACCACCTGCCGGAAGGCGGTGGACTGAGTGGCGAGCACCGTCTCGAAGATCTGTTTCACCGCCCCGTACAGCGACCGGATCACCGGCATCCGGGCCAGGATGCCCTCGCTGACCCGCACCGCCATGCGGCCAAGAAAGCCGGCGGTGAAGGCGCCAACCATGGTCAGCGCCACCACGAGCATCACCAGCCCGAGGCCGGGGACGGAAAACGGCAGGATCTCGTTGGGGTTGTACCGGCTGGGCAGCAGGCTGGTGACCTGCGTGTCGATGAAGCCGATGATCAGCCACGCGACATAGAAGGTGATGGCGGCCGGGGCCGTCACCAGGATACCCGCGAAGAAATAGGCCCGCAGGCGCCCGCCAACTGTCATGCGCGGCTTGACGGGGGGCAGGTCGTGAGGATGGTCGGAGGACGAAAGTTCAGGAGGCGGCGCGGCGGGGTCGTGGCTCATCGGGGTCCGTGCAAGCGGGAAAGATGGCGGAGAATGTGGAGCATTCCCCGCGCCAGTTCAACGACCGCCGCGTGACGATCAGCCCTTGGCCGCCATCTGCCGGATGTTGCGGACGAAAATGTTCAGCAGGCCGCGGATGAACGGATCGGCATCCCGCAGTTTCCGCTCGAACTGATCCCGAGTCACGATGATCAGGGTCGTCTGCTCCGCCGCCCGCGCCGAGGCCATGCGGGGCTGGTTGTCGATCAGCGCCATCTCGCCAAAGATGCCGCCGCGCGTCACTTCGCCCAGCAGCTTGTCGCCCACGGCCGTGCGCTTGATGATCTCGATGGCCCCGTCCTGCACCAGATAGGCCAGATTGCCCTCCTCGCCCTCACGGAACACATACTGCCCGGCGTAATAGACCTTGCGCTCAACGATGCGCTGCTTTGGGTCCATCTGCTGCATGACCCGTCCCCCTGCTGCCGTCTCCCGCCCAAGGTTATAGCGGTGTCGGCGCTGCCCTGCCACCTGGGATGGCACCACGATCGTCGCATCCGCCATATGCCCCACCGTCATACTAGGACTTGCATCCCTTAGGCGCTACAGTGATGGCCACGCCTTTCGATCGCTCATCGGGAAATCATGCCGGACTCCCCCCCACCCTCCACGGGCGCCCCATGTCGGCTGCTGGTCTGCACCCATACCCGCTATGGCCTGTACGCCGACTCCTGCGGCGCCAGAGGGGCGGACGGAGTGCTGTCGGCCCTGCGTGGGGAAGCCGCCACCGGCCGCCTGCCGGCCATGGTGGAGGAAGGCGTCTGCTTCGGCTATTGCCGGGTCGGGCCCAACGTTCGGATCGTCGGCGGTCCGCTGCTCCACCGCCTTTCCGCCGATGATCTCGAGCCGGTGCGGGCAGCGGTCTTGGCCGTGATCGAAACCGGAGGGCCGTGGGATACGGCACCTTCCAACGCCTGACGGGGCCGCAGCGCCGCCAAAAAATGTAACGCCCGGTCGAACCACCGCGTTTGACCGCGTACAGGGCGGCTTGCTAGCCTGTGCCCGCGCACACTCGCACAACATCAGGGGAAGCCTCATGGCCACCATTGCCAACATCGCCGGCGACATGCTCCGCGGCGCCGCCAATTTCTTCCGGGCCGTCGGTCAGGACAACCCCAGCCTCGCCGAGCAGATGGAGCAGAATGCGGCCGCCTATGAGGAAGTCGCCCGCCTGGTGGAGGCAGACCCGACTGCCGAGATCAATCTGCCGGGCGAGCCGACCTGACGGTCGCCGCATTGCCGAAGACATAAGGGGCACCTCAGCGGGTGCCCCTTTTTCGTTGCCCCCTGCCCCTCCGCCTCCGCATTGGGGACGCCGATGATGCCGCCAGCGGCTGGCCCCGCTTTTCCCCACTTCCTGTGGATAAGTCTGTGCAGAGCGGTCCGTAGGCGGCACCTTGCCGGGGGCCTCACCTCTTTGCCTAAGAAAGCGGCAGCGGGTAACGCCCACAGAACAGGCAGGGTCATGAGGACCGGGCCACGACTCGATAACTGTTGAAGGGTTAGCTCAAATCCGTTGGATTTCCTGGATCTGCAACCTTCCGAGACAGTTTTACGTCATCCGGTCTGTCAAGCGGAGGATTGGGAACGGCCATGCCGCAAACGCACAAAAGGGCGGCACCAACCGCGTTGGTCCGCTTGCACACTTTCGATTTTATCCTGTGGATAAAATCGCACCGAGAGCCGGCGCGATCTTGAGGTGGCGGGACAATACTGCACCCCCGGCGGCCGATGCAAGCGTCTTTTGCGGTCAGGAAAAACCCGGCCATCCTGCGACGGCCGGGTCAGGGAAGGCAGGCGACGGGAGGCTCGGGAACTCCTCAGCCGACCCACCAGTAGAACACCACGAACAGGAAGATCCACACCACATCCACGAAATGCCAGTACCACTCCGCCGCCTCGTAGCCGATGGCTTCGCGGCCCGGCGCGAAGTGTCCCTTCAGGCTGCGCATGAACATCACCGCCAGAAAACACACACCGACGAAGACGTGGAAGCCGTGGAAGCCGGTCGCCATGTAGAACACCGACGGGAAGATGCCATCGGTGAAGCCAAAGGCGACCTCGCCGTATTCGTACATCTGAAGACCGAGGAACAGCACGCCGAGCGCCACAGTCAGCCCCAGGAAGAACAGCTGGCCACCGCGGTTTGCCTTCTTCAGCGCCGACGCCGAGAGCATCAGGGTGACGCCCGAGGTGATGAGAATGGCGGTGTTCAGCGCCGGAATGCCCCAGGCGTGGACGGTCTCGATCCCCTCCGGTGGCCATTCGGTGACGCCGGGGCTGACCATCAGGGCGCTGTTGAAGTAAGCCCAGAAGAAGGCCACGAAGAACATCACCTCCGAGGCGATGAACATCCCCATGCCCATGCGCAGGCCGAGGCGCACCTTTTCGGTATGCGCCTTGTCGACCATGGCCTCGGCGATGACATCGCGCCACCAGCCGAACATGGTGACGATCAGGATGGCGAAGCCGGCCAGCATCAACCATGGCGGCGCCTCGTGGAAATACTGCACCGCCCCGATGGCGAGCACGAAGACGCCAACCGACCCGACGAAGGGCCAGGGACTGGGATCGACGATGTGGAAGGGGTGCTTGCGGGCGGAGTGCCCCTGAACCTGACTCATCGCTTGCGCTCCCTAGCATGGCGGGGCCGTCTGGTGCGTGCGGCGCGGCCCGTCGCCTTCCGGTCAAGAGGACCCGTCCCGCCCCTTCTTCTCGAAGAAGGTATAGGACAGCGTGATGGTGCGCACGTCGCGGGCATGGGGATCGTCGAGGATGGCCGGATCGACGTAGAACGTGACCGGCATCTCGATGGACTCGCCCGGCTCCAGGCGCTGCTCGGTGAAACAGAAGCACTCGATCTTGCTGAAGTATTGCGCCGCCTTGGCCGGCGTGACGTTGAAAGTGGCGGTGCCGACCATGGGCCGGTCCGCCGTGTTCTGCGCCCGGTAAGCCACCAGCGTGTCCTGCCCGAGCGGTACCGTGATGTCCTTCTGCAACGGCTCGAACCGCCATGGCATACGGCCGTTCAGGGAAGCATCGAAGCGCACCGTCACCGGGTGCCCTTCCATCACCGCGACACCGGAGGCATCGCTCACCACCATGGGCGTGCCGCCGTAGCCGGTGACCTGACAGAACAGGCGGTAAAGCGGCACCGAGGCGAAGGCCAGCCCGACCATGCCGACGGCGACACCAGCGAAGATCAGCCCGATGCGGGCGTTGCTGCGGCCGCGGCGGTATGGCTGGGGATGATCGAGCATGATCCGAGCCTCCTTGGGTGGTGAGAGCGGACGCCGATGCGGTTACTCCGCCGCCCGGCCAGGGATGACCGGCGGTTCGTCAAAGGCGTGTACCGGCGGTGGCGAACTGAGCGTCCATTCCAGGGTCGTCGCCCCCTCGCCCCAGGGGTTGCCCGCCGCCCGTTCTCCGGCGGCGAGGGTGCGCCAGATCACGAAGCAGAAGAACAGCGCCGCGAAGCCACCGATGAAGGCGCCGATGGTGGATATCTGGTTCCAGCCGATGAAGGCGTCGGGGTAATCGGAAATGCGGCGCGGCATGCCGGCCACCCCCGCGAAGTGCTGCGGGAAGAACGTCAGGTTGACGCCGACGAAGGTCAGCCAGAAGTGAATCTTGCCCAGCGTCTCCGGATACTGGCGGCCGGACATCTTGCCGATCCAGTAGTAAAAGCCGGCGAACATGGCGAACAGGGCGCCGAGCGACAGCACGTAGTGGAAGTGGGCCACCACGTAATAGGTGTCATGCAGCACGATGTCGACGCCGGCATTGGCCAGCACCACGCCGGTGACGCCGCCGATGGTGAACAGGAACACGAAGCCGACGGCGAACAGCATCGGCGTCTTGAACTCGATGGAGCCGCCCCACATGGTGGCGATCCACGAGAACACCTTGATACCGGTCGGCACCGCGATCAGCATCGTCGCCATGATGAAGTAGGCGCGGGTATCGACGCTCATGCCCACCGTGTACATGTGGTGCGCCCACACCGCGAAGCCGATGCCGCCGATGGCCACCATCGCCCACACCATGCCGAGGTATCCGAATACCGGCTTGCGCGAGAAGGTGGAGATGACGTGGCTGATGATGCCGAAGGCCGGCAGGATCATGATGTAGACTTCGGGATGGCCAAAGAACCAGAACAGATGCTGGTACAGCAGCGGGTCGCCACCGCCGGCCGGGTCGAAGAAGGTGGTGCCGAAGTTACGGTCGGTGAGCAGCATGGTCAGCGCGCCGGCCAGCACCGGCACCGCCATCAGCAACAGGAAGGCAGTGACGAACATCGACCACGCGAACAGCGGCATGCGGAACATGGTCATGCCCGGCGCCCGCATGTTGAGGATGGTCACCAGGAAGTTGATGGCACCCAGGATCGACGACACGCCGGCGATGTGTAGCGCCAAAATCGCCAGATCGACCGCCGCGTCGCTGTGCGACAGGGAGCCCGACAGTGGCGGGTAGAGTGTCCATCCCGTCCCCGGCCCGACGCCGGTGTAAAGCGCCGCCATCAGCAGCAGGAAGGCCGGCGGCAGCAGCCAGAAGCTGATGTTGTTCATGCGCGGGAAGGCCATGTCCGGGGCGCCGATCATCAACGGCACGAACCAGTTGCCGAACCCGCCGATCAGCCCCGGCATGACCACGAAGAAGATCATCACAAGCCCGTGGGCGCTGACGTAGACATTGTAAAGCTGGTTGTCGCCGCCGAGGATCTGCAAGCCCGGCTCATAGAGTTCGGCGCGGATCACCAGCGACATATAGCCGCCAATGAGACCCGCCAGGACCGCGAAGACGATATACATCGTCCCGATGTCCTTATGGTTGGTGGAAAACACCCACCGCTTCCAGCCGGTGGGGGCGTGATCCGCATGGCCATGGGCGTGCGGATGGGCGTCGTTGGCCGTTCCCTGATACATGCTCCAGTCCCCTGTGCAGCCGTTTCTTATCGCTCGGCGAGTTCAGTGGTGCGGCCACCGCCTGGCGTGATGCCTTGGGCCGCCTGCGTCTCGCTCATCCAGGCGTCGAACTCCTCGCGTGGGACGGCCCGGATGGCCGCCGGCATGAAGGCGTGATTGACACCGCACAGTTCCGAGCATTGGCCGTAGTACATCCCCGGCTGCTCGATCCGCACCCAGGTCTCGTTCAGTCGACCAGGAACGGCATCGGTCTTGAGGCCCAGCGCCGGCATGGCGAAGCTGTGGATGACGTCCTCGGCGGTGACCAGCAGACGGATATTGGCGTCCACCGGCAACACGATGACATTGTCCACCGCCAGCAGGCGCGGCTCGCCGTCCTCCAGGTCGTCATCGCCCTTCATGAAGCTGTCGATGGCGACGTCGCCATGGTCGGGGTACTCGAAAGACCAGTACCACTGATGACCGATGATCTTGAGGGTCATGTCCGCCTCTTCCGTGCGGTCCATGAAATAGAGCAGCCGGAACGACGGGATGGCGATGGTGACCAGGATCAAAACCGGCACCGCCGTCCAGGCGATTTCCAGCAGGGTGTGGTGGCTGGTGCGCGAGGGCACCGGGTTGCGCCGGTGGTTGTAGCGCCAGATGCACCACCCAAGCAGCGCCGTGACCAGCAGCACGACAGCGATCATCACAACGGTGATGTAGGTGTGCAGGCCGTAGATGCGCTCCATGGTCGGCGAGGCCGGGGCCTGGAGATTCATCTGCCACGGTTCCGGTTGGCCGGCCAAGGCCGCCCCTCCAGCGAACATGACCGCCGCGACAGCGGCGATCATCAAGGCCGCGACGGCGGCAGGGGCGGCAGCGCGACTGTTACGCGACCGCAGCAAGTGCAATGACATGTCCTGGCCTCCCTTGGCTGGACCGCGCCGTGCTGCCTGGGGTCTTTCCCGGTGACCGATGGAGCCCCGAAACGGCGACCAGTCCCTGCGAACGCTTGTTTGTTTTCTTGCACCTGACATGAGTATGGGGGATTCGCGGCAGCAGGAGCAAGCCCCTTCCTGAGTAACATGAAGGGCTTTTCAGCGCGGTCAGGCCACACGACAAATAGAGACATTCTGTTTGCTGCGCCGCATTCATGCACAGCAAGAAGGCTTATTAACCGACTTTTTTAGAAAGGATTATGGCGCTCATCCAAAGACACAAAAAGAAAGTGGCGGACTGTCGCCCGCCACTCCATTGAAGTAATCCCGATGACGACCCGTCAGACCGAAGGGATGCAGCGGAACCGTGAATACCAATCGGTGCCAATGCGGAAACGGCTGTCCAGCACCGCTGTGCGTCCATAGCCGGCACAGTAGAGCGCCGCACTCTGCCGCACCGACTCAAACCCGGTACGGGCGAAGTAGCCGACCGACTCCCCGAAGGTGACCTGGAACGGCGGTGACGTCGGCGGCACGGCGGGCAGCACGGGCAGCGGCGCCAAAGCGACAGGTGGCGGTGGCGGCGCGACCGGCGCCAGGACCACGGGCGGCGCGGAAGGCGCCGGCGGGGCGGGTTCGGCATACTCCGGCGGCATGCCATCCGCCAACGCCGCCCCAGCCATCAGCCCCACCGTCGCGGCCATCACGACGCCGCGCATCCATCTGCCGAACATGAGCATCTCCCCCGAGGATCGTCGCGGCATGGTGCCATAGGCGGTCCGGCAGGGTCAAAGGCTGGTCGCCGTCAGAACTCCCGATCAGGCCGGTCGGAGTGATCGCCGAGCCGCATCACGCCAACGGCCATGGCGAGCGCCCCGAAGGTGCCGCAGATGGAACCAATGAGCAGATAAAGCCCCTTGCCGATGTGCTCCGACCCCAACAGAAGGGTGCGCATGTGGGCGATATCCAGGTAGAGGACGGCGGCGCAGAACACCAGACCGGCGATCACTCCGGCGGCACAGTGCTGCAACAGGAATCGCACCAGGGTGGTGTCGTGGGTGGCTTTCATGGCGGCTGCCTTCGGAGACTCGCGCCGTGTTCGACGCCTCTGTCTTATACGGATTGAAGGTGCCGTCGGATGCGGCGGATCGCAAGGGGCGGCGGCAATGTCCTCCCTTTTGGTCTGGCGCCCACGCCTCCTTCTCCTTCCACCTTGGCAGAAGGGGCCACCGACTTCTATCCAGGTGCAATGACACCCGCACCAGGAGTACACTCGAAACCGACGAGTCGGCGGGAGGACACGGGGGTGCGGCATCCTGCTTCGACCAAGCGGCACGGCGTGCCGCTGACGGTCAGCATTTTCAGCATCCTCGTGCTGTCGGTGGCGGTGGTGGCCGGCTCGCTCATCGCGCATGGCTTCATGTCCGCACGCAACACCACCCGTGATATCGGTGGCGCCCTGCTGACCAGCATTGCAGAGCGCACGGCAGGCGAAGTGCTGGGCGTCATGGAGTCGGCATCCGCCCTTGCCGCCCTCGCCTCCCAATTGCCGGACCTGGCACGAGTGCCAGATCTGCAACGCCATCCGGCGACCTCCTATCTCATGGCGGCGCTCGACACCTATCCCTCGCTGTATTCGGCCTACATGGGCTTTGCCGATGGCCGTTTCTATCAGATCATCGACCTGTCGGCGGAGCAGGGCCGCGCCGGCACCCTGCACCAAGCCCCGCCAGACGCCCGCTTCCTCCAGCGCGCCATCCTGAATCGGGCCGATGGCGGCCGCATGGAATTGTGGAGCTTTCTCGACCACGACGGCCGATTGCTGGGGTCGTCCGTCCGCCGTGTCACCGACTACGATCCGCGGCTGCGACCCTGGTATCTGGGGGCGGTCAAGGTCGATCGCGTCATCACCACGCCGATCTACCGCTTCGCCACCCTCGGCCTGCCAGGAATGACCGTCGCCCGCCGGTTCGACGGCCCGGTGCCGGGAGTGTTCGGTGTCGATCTCACCGTCGGCGACCTATCCCGCTTCCTCGACCGTCAACGGGTGACGCCCAACGCCCGCCTCGCCGTCATCGCTGGCGACGGCGCCGTGTTGGCGGTCGGTGGTCTCTCCCCCTCATCGGACGACGGCGCCGGAGCGGCGGAGGTGCCGAGCAGCATGGCCGACATCCGCGACCCGACGCTGGCAGCCGCCAGCGGTCTCCCCCTTGCCCCCGGCGTGGCACGCCTGACGGTTGACGGCGCCCCGGTGCTGGCCGATGTCCGGCGAGTGAGCGGCGCCCACGATCTCGACCTTCGGGTTCTGGTCGTCGCCCCGGAAGCCGACTTCGTCCAGCCGTTGCTGGCCATGCGCGACCGCGGCCTTCTTTTCGCGGCCGGCGTGCTGGCCATCGCCTTGCCGCTGGCGTGGCTGGTGTCGCACCGGATGGCCGCCGCCCTGTCGCACGTCGCCGAGCAGGCCGACCGCATCCGCAGCCTCGACCTCGCCGAGGCCCGGCCGGTCCGCTCCTTCGTGCGGGAAATCCAGGCCCTCGCCGGCGCCATGACAACCATGACCGCCTCCTTGCGGACCTTCGGTCTCTATGTCCCGAAGGCGCTGGTCGGTCAGATCGTCGACGGTGGCGGCGACGTGGAACTGGGTGGATCACGCCACGAAGTCACCCTCCTGTTCACCGATGTGGCCGATTTCACCACCCTGGCCGAAACGACCCCGCCGGAAGACCTTCTGATCCGCACCTCGATGCTGTTCGAGGAGATCGGCGCCGCCATCACCGCCCATTCCGGCATCATCGACAAGTTCATCGGCGATGCCGTCATGGCCCTGTGGAACGTGCCGTCACGCACCGCCGATCACGCCCGCCTCGCCTGTCTGGCGGCGCTGGAGGCGGACCGGCGCGTCGCCATCTTCAATCAGGAGCTGACCGCCAACGGCTATCCCCCCATGCCGACACGGTTCGGTATTCATACCGGCTTCGCGGTGGTGGGCAATGTCGGGTCGTCCGATCGCATGAACTACACCGCCGTTGGAGCAGCGGTGAACATGGCCTCCCGCCTTGAGGGGCTGAACAAGGTGTTCGGCACGCGCATCCTGATCTCCCGGCCGACGGCGGAACAGGCGGGCGCCGACTTCGTGGTCCGCTGGCTGGCCTGCGTGCAGCCCAAGGGTGCCACCGAGGTGATGGACGTTTTCGCCCTGGTCGGTCTGCACAAAGCGGCGGCGGCGGATCTCGGCATCCCCTGGGCATCGGTGAGCGATGTCGATGCCGACTTCATCCGCCGCTGGAACGCCGCCCAGCACCTGCTCCGGCGCGACGGCAACCGGGCCGCCGCGACCGCCGCCTTCGCCGCCCTGGCGGCCGAGCGGCCCGATGATCCCATCGCCCGCACCGCCGCTGTTGAAACCGCCACGCTTCTGGCCGATCCCGCAGGCAGCACATGGTCCGGCACCCTTTTCATGAGCGAAAAATGATCCCCCGCCGCACCCTTCTCCGGCACCTCGCCGGGGCCGCCAGCGCCCCCTTCCTGCCGGGACTGGTGCCGCTGCGATCAGCGGCGGCGGCGGGCGGGCCACCACTGCGCCTATGGACCACCGAGACCGAGCCCCAGCGACTCCGGGTCGTGGAATACATCGCCGCCGCCTATGGCGCCTGGGCCGACAGGCCGGCGCCGGTAATCCTGTCGCTGCCGGAATCCGATCTCATGGGAGCCATGGCGGGAGCACGGCGAAGCGCCACCCTGCCGGATCTGGTGAATACCGGCGGCGACCTGCTGCTGGCCTTGTCCGAGGCGGGGGTGCTTGACGAGGATGCGGCAGGCGCCTTCGTGAGCGAATATGACGATCTGTTCCCCGGTGCCGTCGCTGCCCTCCGCGTGGCGCCGGGCCATCAGGCCGCGATCCCCTTCCACGGCTGGCCGCAGGTGCTTTGGTACCGCCAGGACTGGCTGGAGGAAGCCGGCCTCACCGCGCCCACCACGGCGGACACGCTGCTTGCCGCCGTTCAGGCCCTGCACCGCGAAGAGACGGGCCGGATGGGTATCGTCTGCGGCACCGATAGCGGGCTCTACACCCAGCAGGTTTTCGCCCAGATCGTCCGATCGTTCGGGGGAGCCCTGTTCAGCGCCGACGGCCGCCCCCGACTGGCCGACTCGGTGGTGCGGGAGGCCCTCGCCTATTACGCCGTCCTGGCCAGCCACGGCCCGGCCGGCGCCCACCATTGGCGGGCCCGCGACTGGTATTTGCAAGGCCGGGCGGCGGCGATGTTCTATTCCACCTTCATCATGGATGATCTCGCCATAGCCGGTGTCGCCGCCGACTCGCTGAAAGGCGGCCGCTTCGCCGGGCTTGATGGGGCAGCCTTCGATATCGACCTGGTGAGCCGCACCGGCTTCACCACCCGCCTCGGCCCGCCCGCCGCGGCCTTCTCGACCATCAACGGGCTGGCCATCGTCCGCCACCGCGACCCCAATGGGCGTGCGGCTGCCCTCGACTTCCTGCGCTTCCTGTTCCGGCCCGACAGCATGGTGGTCTGGCTGCACATGGCGCCGGGCGGCATGTTGCCGGTCCGGTCGGGGCTGGCCGGCTCGGAAGCCTTCCTGCGTGACCCGCTGGGAGTGTTCCGCCGCTTTGGCCGCGACGCGGTGCGGACACTCAGCGACGGCCTCGCGACGGCCGGCGGCTTTTCCCACTGGAACGGCACCAATGTAACAAGGGCGGCAACCATCCACGCCGACGGCGTCATCGGCCGCATGGTCGCAGCGGTGATCGCCGGCGAGGCCACGCCCACCGAAGCCAGCCGCGCGGCCCAACAAGAGGCGGAAATCCTGGCCGGAGGTCCGTAAGCGCCATAAGAAAAGCCGCCAACTCGGTGAGATGGCGGCCTTCTTTGGTGAGCCCGACAGGATTCGAACCTGTGACCCGCTGATTAAAAGTCACTGCAACGCCGCTAACATCAGGTACCATATCAGCACATCCAGCGCCATGCAATCACCTTGTTTTACAACGTGTTGCGCCCTGAGGTAATATCATCCGGTATCAACGGGTATCAGCCGGTTACGCTGTCGCGTGATACCCCTGCGTTACCCGTTGGCACTCTCTGATGTGGCCTTGATTGGAGTAAGGTCGTGGCGAAAATCCTAACCGCACGGGCTGTCGATGCTGCCCAGCCCGATACAGTCCGGCGGGAGATTCCAGATGGCGGGATGCCGGGTCTGTACCTTGTCGTGCAGCCGTCCGGGGGTAAGTCGTGGGCCGTCCGCTATCGCTTCGGCGGCAAGACGAAAAAACTGACCATCGGCAAATATCCGACACTCAGTCTCGCAGAGGCTCGCGAGCGGGCAGCCGAGGCGCTTAAGACCCTCGACGGCGGCATCGATCCGGCGGAGGCAAAACGGGCGGCGGTTCGCGCCCAGGCGGATGCAGTGCGCGACGACTACGAGACTATCGTCTCGGATTTCGTCGCAAAGTACGCGAAACGAAAAAACCGCTCGTGGGCGGAGACTGAGCGGCTGCTACGGCGTGAGCCGCTATCGGCGTGGCGCGGCTGGCCGATCACCAGCATCCGCCGCCGCGATATCATCGAAGTCATAGACGGCATTGCAGACCGAGCACCGATCACCGCCAATCGCACATTGGCGGCTGTTCGCAAATTGTTCTCGTGG
>JAEWWF010000091.1 GCA_023396465.1 Pseudomonadota bacterium | reverse complement strand
TCCCCGGCCGGTCCGGCCTTTTCTCCCTTGACGAACGCCGGCCGCGCCGCTAAACAACCGGCCTTCCGGACTTTATCCGCCAGTTTTTTTGACATCGAGAAGGACAAGGCCATGCCCCGTCGTTGTGCCATCACCGGCAAGGGCGTCATGACCGGGAACAATGTGAGCCACGCTCACAACAAGACCCGCCGCACGTGGGAGCCGAACCTGCAAGTCACGTCGATGACCTCCGACGTTTTGCAGTCCCAGGTTCGCCTGCGCCTGTCCGCCCACGGCCTTCGCACTGTCGAGCACCGGGGCGGCATTGACGCCTATCTGCTGTCCACCGCCGACACCAAGCTGTCGAGCGAGGCCCGCAAGCTGAAGAAGCGTATCCAGAAGGTCGCCGCCACGCAGTCCGCTGCGTAAGGGATCCTTCGGCGCTTCGCCGCACACGACCGGGGCCGCTTCCGCGAGGAAGCGGCCCCGGTTGCGTTCGGTCGCCTTCCTTCCGTGGCTGGAAAAACCGCAGCCGACCCCGACATGGGCATCGGTGAGGGGGTTCCGCGCGTTGGCGTTCATCGGCCGCCGATGATGCCGCAGAACAGGAAGAAGGAGAGGTTGGCTCATGATGTCCCGCCGTAGCATGCTTGCCGGTTTCACCTGCCTGACCCTGGCTGTCGCCGCCTTTGTGCTGGCACCGCGAGGCGCGCAGGCTCTGCCGCAGGGCATGGAGGCGGTGGCGCTCCCGTCCGGGGGTGAGGCCGGTGCTGGCGGCGAAGCTGGTCTGGCGCTGCCGCCGGGAGGTCAGGATCTGCCGGCGGTGGTGCTGGTTTACCCGGCGCCGCAGGGTGAGCGGCAGGCGTCCGAGATGGTGCGGGAACTGGTGCGGCAGGATTTCGCCGCCTTGGCGGTGCCGGCCACCGGGGGCGAGGCGACCGTCCGGGCGTGGGTGGACTGGCTGCGCGAGCGGCCGGAGACCTCGGGCCGTGTCGGTCTGATGGGGTGGGGCGACGGAGGCGCCGTGGCGGTGCGGGCGGCGCTGGGCGTGGGGGTGCAGGCGGCGGTGGTCTACTACGGCGATGTGGCGCTGGAGGCCGACCGTCTGGCTGACCTCAATGCTCCGGTGCTGGGGCATTTCGCCACGCGGGACGAGGTGATCGACGAACCCATGGTCAGCGCCTTTCAGTCCGGCATGACCCAGGCCGGCCGGGCGCTGGAAGTGTATTGGTATGACGCCGATAGCGGCTTCGCCGACCCCGTTGGGGAAGTCCGCGATGCCGGCGCCGCGGCGCAGGCGTGGACGCGCACCCTTGGCTTCCTGGTGGAGCATTTGCGCACCGCCCGAGATCAGGGGCGTGCCGATCCGACGGAGGCGCCGGCGCAGACGGAAACGCGCGCCGACCCGTCGCAATAACCCGTCCGGCGGCGGAGCCGGGGCAAGTGGCTGGGAGGCCGCGGCGCGTGGGGCGCCGCGGTTCGTTTGCGCCTGCATCATTTTCCGATGGCGGCGGGGAAATTAGGTGTTCCGCCCGCCGTGGCGGAAGTGATATACAGAGGCGGTACTTGGGTGGGGGGTCGCGGATCGCGCCGAAGACATCTCCGCATAAGTCGAAAACATCCGCAGCAAGTCGAACTTCCGATCCGGCGGCAGGGAGTGCCAATGCGCAACGACGCGAAGACCAGGGCCATGGCGTGCGAGCCTGGGGTTAGCCCCCGTTCCGCCGGTCCGGACTTTGCGGGCGTTCTTGCGTCGGAGCGGCGATCCATCGATACCGGGCGGCCGCGACAGCGCGGCCATTGACCGGGCGGCTTCGCCGGTCCGGCCGCAGGCGTGCGGTCCATGGCGTTCCGCTCCGGCAGTCCCGTCCTCCGTCAGTCCGCCCTTCCGTTTCCCCCGTGTCCGGTTTCCGATGAGCAGCCAGTCCAACCGCGTCGTCATCTTCGATACCACCCTGCGCGACGGCGAGCAGAGCCCCGGCGCCTCCATGAACCTGGAGGAGAAGTGCCGCATCGCCGCGCTGCTGGAGGACATGGGGGTCGACGTCATCGAGGCTGGCTTCCCCATCGCCTCCAACGGTGACTTCGAGGCGGTGAACGCGGTGGCGAAGCAGAGCCGCCGGGCGATCATCGCCGGTCTTGCCCGCGCCACCCGCGCCGACATCGACCGCGCCGCCGAGGCGCTGGCCCCCGCCGCCCGCAAGCGCATTCACACCTTCATCTCCACCAGCCCGCTGCACATGAAGTACAAGTTGCAGATGGAGCCAGAGGCCGTGCTTCAGGCGGTGAAGGACAGCGTTTCCTACGCCCGCAGCAAGGTGGACGACGTGGAATGGTCGGCCGAGGACGGCTCCCGCACCGAACCCGACTTCCTGTGCCGCTGCGTCGAGGCCGCCATCGCCGCCGGCGCCACCACCATCAACATCCCCGATACGGTCGGCTATGCGGTGCCGGATGAATACGCCGCCCTGATCGCCATGCTGATCGATCGGGTGCCCAACGCCGACAAGGCCATCTTCTCCGTCCACTGCCACAACGACCTCGGCCTTGCCGTCGCCAACAGTCTGGCCGCCGTCAATGCCGGTGCCCGGCAGGTGGAATGCACCATCAACGGCCTGGGTGAGCGCGCCGGCAACGCGGCGATGGAAGAGATCGTCATGGCGCTGCGCACGCGCGCCGACCGCATGCCGTATGAAACGGGCATCGACACCACCCTCATCACCCGCGCCTCGCGGCTGGTGTCGACGGTGACGGGCTTCGTGGTGCAGCCCAACAAGGCGATCGTCGGCAAGAATGCCTTTGCCCATGAATCGGGCATTCATCAGGACGGCATGCTGAAGAACGCCCAGACCTATGAGATCATGACGCCGGACAGTGTCGGTCTCAACAAGTCGACCCTGGTGCTGGGCAAGCACTCCGGCCGCCACGCCTTTCGCGACAAGGTGAAGGCGCTCGGCTACGACCTCGACGACGCCCGCCTGAACGACGCCTTCAAGCGGTTCAAGGATCTGGCCGACGTCAAGAAAGAGGTGTTCGACGAGGACATCGCCGCCCTGGTCGACGACGAGATCCTGCGCGCCTACGATCGCATCCGGGTGATCGAGCTGGCGGTGGTGTGCGGCACCCGCGGCCCGCAGACCGCCACCCTGACCCTGGAGGTGGACGGCGACCGCAAGACCGTCACCGCCGAGGGCGACGGTCCGGTGGATGCCACGTTCAAAGCCGTCAAGGCGATCGTGCCGACCACGGCCCGGTTGCAGCTCTATCAGGTTCACGCCGTCACCCAGGGCACCGATGCCCAGGCCGAGGTGACCGTGCGGTTGGAGGAGAACGGCAAGACCGTCAACGGTCAGGGTGCCGATACCGATACGCTGGTGGCGTCGGCTAAGGCTTATGTCACCGCTCTCAACAAGCTGCTGGTCAAGCGCGAGAAGACGGCGCCGGTCGGGGCAGGGGCGTGATTCATGAAAAGGCCCCAGCTTTTCACTTGTTGCGGGGCCTTGGGGAAGATAGGGATAGGGGCCATGCCGGAGGAGGCCATTTCCTCCGGCATTGTCGAATCGCAGGCCATAACGTTTGGCATTTAGCTGGGCTGAGTGAGGAAGCATGTTTTCCAGGCTGACCGGTTGGCTCTCCGCCGACATGGCGATTGACCTCGGTACCGCGAACACGCTGGTGTACGTGAAGGGGCGTGGCATCGTTCTGAACGAGCCGTCGGTGGTCGCCATCGCCGAGGTCAAGGGCAAGAAGCAGGTGCTGGCCGTCGGCGACGAAGCCAAGCAGATGCTCGGCCGCACACCCGGCAACATCCAGGCCATCCGGCCGCTTCGCGACGGCGTCATCGCCGATTTCGAGGTGGCGGAGGAAATGATCAAGCACTTCATCCGCAAGGTGCACAACCGGCGCAGCTTCGCCTCGCCGATGGTCATCATCTGCGTGCCTTCCGGCTCCACCGCCGTCGAGCGTCGCGCCATCCAGGAAAGCGCCGAGGCGGCCGGCGCCCGCCGCGTCTACCTGATCGAGGAACCCATGGCCGCCGCCATCGGCGCCGGCCTGCCGGTGACCGAACCGACCGGCTCCATGGTCGTCGACATCGGCGGCGGCACCACCGAAGTGGCCGTGCTGTCGCTGGGCGGCATCGTCTACGCCCGCTCGGTTCGCGTCGGCGGCGACAAGATGGATGAAGCGATCATCGGCTACATCCGCCGCAACCACAACCTGTTGGTGGGTGAGGGCTCGGCGGAGCGCATCAAGAAGGAAATCGGCTGCGCCTGCCCGCCGGAAGCCGGCGAAGGCCGCACCATGGAAATCAAGGGCCGCGACCTGATGAACGGCGTGCCCAAGGAACTGGTTATTTCCGAACGTCAGATCGCCGAAAGCCTGGCCGAGCCGGTCTCCGCCATCGTCGAGGCGGTCAAGGTGGCGCTGGAGCACACCGCGCCGGAACTGGCGGCTGACATCGTCGACAAGGGCATCGTGCTTACCGGCGGCGGTGCGCTGCTGACCAATCTGGACTACGTTCTGCGCGCGGCCACCGGCCTGCCAGTCTCCATCGCCGACGATCCGCTGTCGTGCGTGGCGCTCGGCACCGGCCGCGCCCTGGAAGAGATGAAGAAGCTCAAGAACGTTCTGACTTCCATGTACTGAGATCGGGGGTGACGCGGCGGGCTGGAGGGCCCGCCCGGCACCAAACCGACGGTGGACGCAGGGCGACGGGATCGAGAGAGAAAGTAGAGGTTGCCGCGGCGTCGGCCCAAGAGGGGCGGCCCTGCGTGATGGTGGGGGATGGTCCTCGTGAAGCAGTCGTCCGTCGCGCTGAACCGTCTGGGCGCCCTGCGGGGTGTCATGCAGCGTTTTGCCCTGCTGGCCTTGGTGGGGGCCTCCTTCGCCCTCATGCTGTTGGGCAAGGCGGACACCGTGCTGGTGGAGCGGGCGCGGACCTCGGTCGCCGATTCGGTGGCGCCGGTGCTCGACGTGCTGTCGCGGCCGGCGGCGTCGCTGGCGCAGGCGGTGGAGACGGTGCGCGAGTTTTCCGCGCTTCACGAGGAAAACCAGCGCCTGCGCGCCGATAACGATCGCCTGCTGCGCTGGCAGATGATCGCCCGCAAGCTGGAAGCCGAGAACGAGGCCCTGCGGGCGCTCCAGAACTTCCGCCCGGAGCCGGAGGCGTCGTTCGTCTCCGCCCGCGTGGTGGCCGATACCGGCGGCGCCTTCGCCCACAGCCTGCTCATGCTGGCCGGCGGCGGCGATGGCGTGCGCAAGGGGCAGGCGGTGATGACGGGCGAGGGGCTGGTCGGCCGGGTGGCCGAGGTGGGGCGCCGGACGTCCCGCGTGCTGCTGATCACCGATATCAACTCCCGCATCCCGGTGATGGTGGGCGACGGCCGGCAACGGGCCATCATGGCCGGCGAGAACACCGACCGGCCGCGGCTGATCTATCTGCCCGCCAATGCCGGCATCGTGCCGGGTGATCTGGTGGTGACGTCCGGTGCCGCCGGGGCCTTTCCGCAAGGATTGCCGGTCGGCGTGGTGGCATCGGTGGAAGATGGCGTCGTGCGTGTGGCACCCTATGTCCAGCGTGATCGGCTGGAAGTGCTACAGGCTGTCGACTACGGCCTGTCCGGCATCCTGTCGGGCACTGCGCTGGAATGAGGCGCGGCACCGGCGGCGCGGCCCGCGGGCCGGCCGGCGGGACAGTGGCACGGTAGAAACGAAGCGAAACGGCGGCAATGCGTCCCACCCTGTGGCAGCGGATGGATACGATGGCGCGGCACATGGTGCCGTTCATCCTCACCCTTCTGCTCATCCTGCTGGCGGCGACGCCGACCCACCTGCCCGGCATGGTCCGGGTGGGCCCCATGCTGTCGCTCATCGGCGTCTACTATTGGGCCGTGTACCGGCCGGACCTGATGGGCTATGGTTCTGCGTTCATGCTCGGCCTGTTCGAGGACATCCTGACGGGGGCGCCGCTGGGCTCCGGCGCGCTGACGCTGCTGATCGCCACCGGGCTGGTCGTGAGCCAGTACAAGTTCTTCAAGGGTAAGTCCTTCGCCGTCACCTGGTGGGCCTTCGCGGTGGTCGCGCTGCTGGCCACGGGGGCGCGTTGGCTGGCGGTGTCGCTGATCTACGGGGCGGGCACCGACGTGCAGACGGTGGCGGTGGAATACCTGCTGACGCTGGCGCTGTATCCTGTGCTCGGCTGGGTGCTGGCCCGGGCGCAGCTGTACCTCATCAAGGACGCCTGACCATGGTGCGTTCCATCACCTCCCGCCAGGGAGACCGCGCGAAGGTGTTTTCCCGCCGGGCCATCGGCTTGGCGGCGGGCAAGACGGCGCTGGTTTCCGCCCTGGTGGCGCGCATGTACTACCTCCAGGTTCTGGAGTCCGACCGCTACAAGACGCTGGCGGACGAGAACCGCATCAACATCCGCCTGCTGCCGCCACCCCGTGGCCGGCTGGTGGACCGTTTCGGCGTGCCGCTGGCGGTGAACAAGCAGAACTTCCGCGTTCTGCTGGTGCGTGAACAGACCAAGGACATCGAGTCCACCCTGGATGCCCTCGGGGCCATCATCGAACTGGGCGACCACGACCGTCAGCGGGTGCTGAAGGAAGTGGGGCGCAAGCGCGGCTTCGTGCCGGTGACGGTGCGCGAGAACCTGTCGTGGACGGAGATGGCGCGCATCCAGGTCAACGCCCCCGACCTTCCCGGCATCATCATCGACGAGGGCCTTGCCCGCTATTATCCGTGGAGCGACGATTTCTCGCACGTTCTCGGCTATGTGGCGGCGGTGTCGGAGGAAGACCTGACCGGCGAGCCGCTGTTGGAACTGCCGGGTTTCCGCATCGGCAAGGCCGGCATCGAACGCGAGTACGACCGCGCCCTGCGCGGCTCCGCCGGCACCAGCCAGTTGGAGGTCAACGCCGTCGGCCGTGTCATCCGCGAGTTGCGGCGGGAGGAGGGCGACCCCGGCGACGAGCTGACCCTCACCCTCGACGCCCGGCTGCAGAAGATCGCCGCCGACGTGCTGCAGGAGGAAAGCGCCTCGGTGGTGCTGATGGACGTCCATACCGGCGAGGTGCTGGCCATGGTGTCCAACCCCGGCTACGACCCCAACGCCTTCAACCGCGGCCTTTCCAATGCCGAGTGGAAGGCGCTGGTGGGCAACGACCACGCGCCGCTGACCAACAAGCCGGTGGCCGGCCAGTATGCCCCCGGCTCCACCTACAAGATGGTGGTGGCCCTGGCGGCGCTGGAAGCCGGCGTCATCAAGCCGGAGAACACCGTCTTCTGCCCCGGCCACATGGCCCTCGGCAATGCCCGCTTCCACTGCTGGAAGAAGGGCGGCCACGGCGCCATGAATCTGGTGCAGGCCCTTGCCCAGTCGTGCGATGTCTACTTCTACGAGATCGCCAAGCGGGTCGGGGTCGATCGCATCGCCGAGATGTCCCACC
>JAEWWF010000007.1 GCA_023396465.1 Pseudomonadota bacterium | reverse complement strand
ACTTCCCGCTGTTGTTCTGCCTGAGCGTATTTAAAGAACTCATCAATGAGGGTTGCTTTGTCGTGTATATTGTCCAAGTTTGTTTGATTGATAAAGTCAACAAGCAAGCTTTCCTTTGCTCTGTTACCGATACTTGAGCGGATTAGACGGCGGACATCTTCCACCAATGAAGCTTTATCTTGTCTTTTCTTGTTATTTTCAAAAACCAATTCGAGAATATAATCAAGATTTATTTCCTGTGATTTTAAAAGATCAACTTCAAACACAATGTCGTCCCAGTCAATGGTTGAACTATCCTTCTTGTTGGCCTCTTTTTCTTTACGAAGCCAATCGCGTATATCGTTATACGTTGACCTGTAATCTTGGATTGCACGGACAGAAGGAACTTTTATTTCTTGCATCAAGGTGATGTCTTCGTCATTTAAATAATATTTTGTCTTGAACTCTTCGAGTTGCTGCGCGCTGGATATGTCGAGTTGTTGCAAGGCCTGCAATCCGGCGAATTCATCGTAATTTTGCAGGATATTTTCAACACGTAGATACTCTCCAAACAGCTTGGCAAATTCCCTTTTGTCTTTCTCTTTAATGATGTCATCAGGATTAGGGAACTTCTCCCGCAGTTCTGTAACAACATCGATATAACCCCGCCTGGCTTCTCCGCTGGACAAATCCGTAAACCCCTCCATGTATTCTTTGTAACTTTTTTCCAAAACCACATTCTTGGTGTTTGTGTCGCCGAACAGAGTAATGGCATCAATTGTTGCCTGTTCCAAGTTTCTGAATGTGACGATGTTTCCGAAAGTTTTGGTAGCATCAAAAATGCGGTTTGTGCGGGAATACGCCTGTATCAAACCATGGTAACGGAGATTTTTATCCACAAAGAGTGTGTTCAGTGTAGGAGCATCAAAACCGGTAAGGAACATTCCTACGACAATCAAAAGGTCTATTTCCTGTTTTTTAACACGTAATGAAAGATCTCGGTAATAGTTCTGGAATCCATTTCCTTCCGTGCTGAAGTTTGTTTTGAACATATCGTTGTAGTCGTTGATTGCGGAGTTCAGGAATTCTTTTGCGCTGCTGTCCATTGCATTTAGCTCAAAACCTTCATCGAGTATTTCGCCGACAGCATTCTGCTCTTCGTTTGAAGCAAATGAGAATATAGTGGCGATTTTGAGCGGACGTTCGCTTTCTTTTTGCAGTTCGCGGAATATTTCATAATAAATTTTTGCAGCCTCAATGCTGCTTACTGCAAACATAGCGTTAAAACCGCAGTTATTGCCGGAAAGCCGGTGTGTTTTCTGCCGGAATTTATCGAGTATATATTGGGTTATTTCTTTTATGCGTTCAGGGTGAAGTAATGCCTCTTTGTTTTCAGCAGCCGTTAGTTTTTTCTCGTCCTGTTCTGATTCAATTGCCTTAAAGTGCGGACGGACGTCATTGTAATCAACTTTAAATTTAAGAACTTTCTCATCGCGGATAGCGTCAGTAATGACATACGAATGTAATTCTCTGCCAAAAACAGAAGCTGTAGTTTCTGCGCCCAATGCGTTTTCCGGGAAAATAGGCGTTCCTGTAAAGCCGAACTGATAGTAATACTTGAATTTCTTTTTTAAGTTTTTCTGTGCTTCACCGAATTGAGAGCGATGACATTCATCAAAAATAAAAACGACCTGTTTTTGATAAACCGGCAGGCTGTTTTCGGATTTCATAAGGTTGTTAAGTTTTTGAATTGTGGTTACAATAATTCTGTTATCATCTTTTTCTATATTGCGTTTCAGTCCGACGGTGTTTTCTGAACCGTTTACGCTGTCAGGAGAAAAACGCTGATATTCTTTCATTGTCTGATAGTCAAGGTCTTTGCGGTCAACAACGAAAAAAACTTTGTCCATAAAATCAAGCTGTGTTGCAAGCTGCGCCGCCTTAAAACTTGTAAGCGTTTTGCCTGAGCCTGTCGTATGCCAGACATAGCCGCCGCTTTCGCTTTTGCTCCAGTTTTTACCCTGATAAGAGCTTTTTATTTTCCATAGCAATCGTTCTGTTGCGGCAATCTGGTACGGGCGCATTACAAGCAGCGTGTTTGTCGTGTCAAATACAGAATATGTAAACAGAACATTGAGCAGCGTATTTTTCTGAAAGAAAGTTGCTGTAAAATCCTTTAAATCTTTTATAAGTGTGTTGTCTGCTTTTGCCCAGTTCATTGTAAAGTCAAAACTGTTTTTATTGCGCTTTGTAGTATTTGCAAAATAGCGGCTGTCCGTGCCGTTTGAAATGACAAAAAGCTGAAGGTATTTGTAAAGCGAATGTTCGGAGTTAAAACTTTCTTTGCTGTAACGGTGCACTTGATTAAAGGCTTCCCGGATTGCAACGCCGCGTTTTTTCAGTTCAACTTGAACTAAAGGCAAGCCGTTCACTAATATGGTAACATCGTAGCGGTTTGCCTGACTTCCTGTCTGCTCGAACTGTCTGATTACCTGCAGTTTGTTCCGTGCAAGATTTGCTTTATCTACAAGATAAATATTCTGTATATGTCCGTCGTCAAAAACAAAATCGTAAATATAGTTGTCGTGAATGTTCCTTGTTTTGTCTATTACAGTGTCGCTCGGCTTGTCCAAGTATGTTTCTACATACCGTTTCCATTCAGAATCAAGAAATCGTACTTTGTTGAGTTTCTCCAGCTGAGTACGCACGTTAGACAGCATTGAGACAGAATCTTTTATGTTCGGAAGATACTCATACCCCTGATTCTGTAAGTCATTGATAAGTTCCTGTTCCAAGTCAGCTTCTGACTGGTAACTCTCACAGACCGTCAGTGCTTTTGTGTATTTGTCTAAGACGATGAAGTTTTTAGATTCGGCGATAGTTGTGTAGGTTGTCATTTATAGTTTCCTTATAGTTTATTAAAATGATAAGTTTCATTCAAATTCTTAATCAAATAACTCAACACACGCTTATCGTCTTCTGTTAAATCGGCAACTTCTTCTCCTGCGTGTTTTGAATGACTTGATATATTAATTATTCTAGTTTCATAAGGATTAATTTTTTCGCCATTTGTATTAGGTAAAAGACTGTTCCAATTTTCATATCCTAAAAATGTTGATGTTTTTTCAAGTATATTTCGAAGAAAATTATAATGATATTTTTTTAACTGCCCTTTTTTTATTGCTTCCTCAAGTTCCTTTTTCAAAAACAAATGATAGGAAAAAGGAGAATCATTTTCTTGTTTATATAACTCATACTCTCCGTTTTCAAGTTTTTTAAGAAGGAGTTTATTAGAACTTGTTAATTCATTATAAAGTACATTATAAAAAAGTGGATTGTGTGTAGTTATAATAAACTTTACTTTCGATTTACTATTTTTTATCAACTGAGCTAAATCAACTGCCAGTTCAATCAAATGATTTTCATCAAGAGATGTTACTGGGTCATCAATAAAAATATATTTCACATTGTCAAAGATATGTGTGCTGCGTTCGTCATCTTCTGCAATATTCAAAACTTCGACAATTTGCTCCATCAAACTATAAAATACACACCATATAAAATTACTTTCCTCACCTTTTGAAATTTTAATATTATTTATGCTGTCATCACCACCACGCAGCATTGAAAATATTACTTCTGAAAAATCATCATTTATTTTAGGAGTTATCGAGGAATGTGTGTAATGCTGGAAATGTATTGCAATATTGCCGTCCTGTCCCTGATCTTTTAAAAAGCCAAATGCTAAATTTGTAAAGTTATTCGGCCTTATAATGATTTTTCTGTTTTCGTCAGTATCCAAATCATTATCCCACACGAACAAATCTTCTGTGAAAGCATTATAATACAAAAACTTTATACCAGAATTTTCTTGATCTTCTTGAGATGGATGCTTGGGCGATATCAATTCCTTGAATTCACGGGAAAGTCGTGTTTTTCCAACTCCGTTAAATGCATATATCAATTGAACTTTTTTATTATTGTTTTTTAATTGCTCTGCTACTTTTTTTAATGTGCTCCCCATCAAATACACCTTTATTTTTATGAGTATTCTGTTCGTTTAACTTTAGATATTATCATAGCACAGTTTACATCTTTTTAAAAGTCAGTAGTTTATTCCTGTAATATTCATATTGCTTTTTACGTGCTTCAATTTCTGCCGGAATTCCGCCGGTGGCTGAGCCAGCCGAAACCACCAAGGCATCGAATTTGTCGAGGATTAAAACTATGCGGTTTTGCTCGGCGAGGGGAGGAAGGGGGATTGTGATTTCAGATATTGCCGGGACGCTTGAGTGAACGACCTTGCTTTTAATTTTTCCTTTGCCCTTCTGCTTCTGGGCATCGTGCGTAGAAAGTGCATAGGCAAGATATTTAGGATTCTGATTATGCTTCAGGACTACAATATCACCACCAGCAAGACATTTTTCATTTCCGATGTAAGCCGTAGATTTTGCAATATCTTCTACGCTTTCTCCTGTTATAGCAAAAAGAATATCACCGTTCTCAAAATATTTTGGATTTGCTATTTCTGAAAGTTGAGTGTGTGACTTGCACTTGTCGAACCATACGCCATAAGTTGTATAAATTTCTCCATAGCGAACACAAGGAATTCCATCTTTTGTAATTTGTTCCCGGGTAATTCCTGAACCTCTGTAAATACCTGTCGCCACATCTCCCAGCCGGACAACAGCATACCCGAAAACATATTGACAAAGTTTAATTAATGCATTGTTCTGTTCTGTTCTGTTCTGTTCTGTTCTGTTCTGTGAAGATTATGTTGCCGCGTTCAGCGAATGTCAAGAGCAAATCGCGGTAATATTCATATTGTTTTTTGCGTACCTCGATTTCCGCAGGAAGCCCGATTTTTAAGTCGGAGCAGATTGCGTCAAAGTTGTCGAGGACGTTTACAATTCGTTTCTGTACTTCGAGCGGAGGAAGGGGGATTGAATAGTTTTTTACATCCGTATCTGAAATAGCCGGATAACTTGCTCCTTTCTGCTGTGCTTTAACATATTGATAAAACAAAGAAGAATTTATGTGATGATAAATATAGCGTGGTTTTACAACTTCTTGATTTGGACGCAAAACACAATAACCAGTACTGCAAATCTGACCATCAAATTTTTTACCTATAAATGTACTTCGTTTTAACATTGGACGAGTTGTTCCAAAAAGAACATCATCTTCTTTTACTATTTGCTGAGCTCTTGATGGTGCATTTGAGACATCAATTTTGGTCGTTTCAATAATTTCATGAGTTTCTCTATCGACTGAGGTTAAATCAATATATTGAAAACTGTTATTGCGTTCATTTTTCCATTTTATATTTTCAACTTTGCTACAAATCTCTCCGAGTTTTTTTATTTCTACTTTTGTTTCTCTTGTCAGAAGCGAGTCGCGGTAGTACTCGTACTGCCTGCGACGAGCTTCTAGCTCCGCTTCTAGCTCCGCTTCTAGCTCCGCTTCTAGCGAAGTGAACTTGTCGAGAATACGGACGATTTCTTCTTGCACTGGAAGAGGAGGCACGGGTATTTGAATAGAAGCCATAACATTACTCATAAGTTTTGCATTTCCCATTCCTCTATTCACATAGTTAGGTGCACTGATACTTAGTGCATAGTATAAGAACTTTGAAGATAAATTTTTCTCAATAACTTTTAGAAGACCGCAAACATTTGTTACACTAAATCTTCCATTTCGATAAAAAACTGTTCCTGCATTTGCTCCATCTGTTGTCCATGTTAAATATTCACCATCATATTTAAATGTATTGATAAAACCTAAACAGCCATCATTTTCAGTTTGAGATGAATAAACAGGGTATTCTCCAGCATTATCACGAATAAAATCTTTAGACATAACAATTCCACGAGAAATTTCACATACTTCCCCAATCGTCTTATATTCCACCCCATCCGGGCAAAGTTCTTTTATCAGTTCGTCAAGTTTAGTCATCGTTTTCCTCTTTAGTTAAAGTTTAATCACAGAATTGGCGATGCGTTTTTCATTACCTACTGGTGTAGTATAAAATCTTTGCTCAATGCCAAATAACAATAATTTTAAATCAGATTCAGAAGTAATTCGAAAAGAGCTTTTATCTTTTCTTAAATCAGAACAATATTCACCTATATAATTAAAAATATTCTCTTTATCATTATCATTTAGTTTGTCAAGTAAATCCATTGCAAGTGCAATTCTTTTTCTATTTTGATTTTTTACTTTCACAGCTTCATATCCATTATCTAATGAAATAAAATTGCTCTTTAAAAATTTTTCAGTCTCTTCTGCTGTTGCCTCTCTATAAAGCTGATCAATTCCTTTGAATATACCTGTTATTGATTCAAGTTTTCTGAAATACAATGTATCAGTTTGTGTGTCATAGACAGCATCGGGAATTTCTTTTATAAAAATTTGTTTAGATTCAGCAATATATTTAAAATTTTCTCCAAAACTTCCAATCATTTTTTTCTTTAGAAGTTGCGATTTAGGGACGTTTTGAAAAAATATGTTTTGTTCAAGTTTAGTAAATAAAAAAACAATTTTATCAAATTCTTGTTTAGTCAATAAGTTAAAGTCAACTGAATCAAAATCTTGTTTTAATAAATTTTTAATACCGTAGTCATTTTTAGAGAAATCAGTAATTTTAAACCATTCGTCTTCTTCAAGTTTATATCCAGGAGTGTAGTCAACGGAGGTTTGGAATAAGTTTTGCCTTCTGGGATAAAGCTCCTCTTTGCTCTCAAGAGAAGCAATTTTTCTATGCTCTTTGGACTTCAATTTTACAAAAACAAGATTCATAATAGTCTACTCCTTTTCTATATAAGTTGTGTCGTTTATTCTTCGTAGATTTTCAAATTTTAAATTTTCTTTATTTCTGATAATCTTACCTTTATGTATTATAAAAATTCTTGTTCCATTCTGAGTTAAAATGTGATAGTAATGATAACCGAATAATAGAAAAATAGGATTAAAATACTGTGTCTGTGATAAAAACGTAAACACGAAAACGATTCCATATATGACCAACACCATCTTAATGTTATTGCTTGGAATACTTATGGATAGGAAAAAATATCCCAGATACACTGGCAGAAATTCATTATCCGCAAGGTTAAATTCCGAACATTCTGATAAACCATCTTTTCCAAGAAATTTTGACAACCATATTGAAACAAGCGACAATAGTACAGGAATTGAAATCAATAAAATATTAAATAACCAAACAGGTAAATTAAAAAAAGTCCATTCCCCATTTATCGCATATAAAATAATCATCCATGAGGTTGCATTTATTGTTAATAAAATTTTGAATAGAATATTCATTTTACAATCTCCCAATGTCCGCCCTTATTCGGTCCGATATGTTGAAGTTTTCCGCTATTTCTTAGTTTTGCAATTTGCTTTGTAATTGCCCTTCGTGATAACTTTAACTTATCAGCGATTTCTTGAGTTGTTATTCTAGGGTTATTTCTCATCAATTTAATAATCTCTAGGGAACTTTCTAGGGAACTTTCTAGGGAACTTTCTGCTTTTGCAGAAAATTCTTCAGGTAAACACTTATTTCTTGGAATCACTATTTTTATTCCGTTACACAAATCTTCGTAAACTGGTTCTGCCAAGCCAACCTTCTTAAAAGCTGTACATATTTTTTCTATGCCGCGTCCCCAATGTTCAATAAATCCTGCTCGGTAAAAGACATTCGCAATCAGTTTGTTTCTCGGGCTGGAAATATGTCTGATTTTGATTTCTTCAATAGAAAAATCTGGAATTCCAGAATTCCACAATTCTATTCGGTCATTAAACACTTTCATCTGAATATGAACGCCTTTGTAATCTTTATGAACCAATGCATTAAAGATTGCTTCACGCAGGGCATCTTCTGGTATTTCAAGCGGTTCAATTCTCTGTAATCCTTCATAATGAATCGGAGAAATCAGATATTTTGATTTTAAAAGCTCAATTATCCTTGAGCACATAGTGATAATATTTCCTTCCAGCAAATCCTGAAAAATCAAATCTGAATCAGATTCTCCAAACCTACCGATTGCAAATTCGGCTCCTGTAATGAATCGTGAAGGATTTTTTCCAAAAAGAATTATTGCGGCATTTTTAATTTCACCTTTTACGGTAATAAGATTTAAGTTTGTTAAGATTTCTTTTTTTGAAGTTGTCAGCGATTCTTCTGATAATCTTTTTGCTTTTATAGCTTTTTGAATGAAAAACTCAATTGCTTTATCATCAATGTCATCAAGTGTTGCACCGTTACAAACTGCATCATCCCAAGAAAGACCAAATTTTTTAAGAATAAACTGCTGCAATGCAATTCCGTTAAGCTCTTGTTTTGTTGAGCCGCTTCTGTAATGATAAACACCTTTTAAGGAAATCGGCATATAGCTTTCAGGTACAACTATTTCTATATAATTTTTATTCTCTTTTTTGAGAATGTTTACATCGACTACAATTCCCATTGTAGACGCAATTTTGTTTGGAATTTCTTCTGAAAGTTTGTGAACATCTTGAACGCCAACAATGTTCCCGTCATCATCAATTCCAATATATAGTTT
>JAEWWF010000407.1 GCA_023396465.1 Pseudomonadota bacterium | reverse complement strand
AATCACAGGGGCCCGCCCCGCGCACAGCGGCGGCGGCCCCGTCTCGACAGACGTAAAAACTGCGGGAGGCGGCCTTGGGGCCGCCTCCGGAGCGGATCACTCAGCCGCCGGAAATCGGCGCCTGGGGAGCGGCCGGCGCACTGTCCGCCGGAGCCTGCGGCGCCGCCTCGCCCCCACCGGCCGGAGCCGTGGTGGCCGGGGCGCTGTCGAGGATGGTATCGACGCGCGAGCGGCCCTCGTTGGCGAGCAAGGCCAGCGTCATGCTGGTGACGAAGAAGCACGCGGCCAGAATGCCGGTGGTGCGGGTGAGCGCGTTGCCGGCGGCGCGACTGCTCATGAGGCCGGCACCGCCGCCGCCGCCCATGCCGAGCCCGCCGCCCTCGGACCGCTGAAGGAGGATCAGCCCGACCAGCGCAATGCAGATCAGCAGATGGATGACGAGTACGACAGTGATCATCGGTCTTCCAAAACCCAAACGCGGACGCGGGCCGATCCGAAAAGGGGGCCGGCCCCGTCCGCCATGTCCGAAATGGTTGAACGCTGTTTTAGTGCGCCGCGCGCCGCAAGGCTAGGGGTAAATCGTTCACCCTGCCCCGCGGGGGTGGCGCCACGGCGCTTACGGGCAAGCCTCGGCAATGGCCCAGAAGTCCTCGACCTTCAGGCTGGCCCCGCCCACCAGGGCACCGTCGACGTCGGCCAGCGCCAGCAGTTCACGGGCGTTGTCCGGCTTCACCGAGCCACCGTAGAGGAGGCGCAGGCGCGCGGCATCGTCGCCCAGGCGGGCATGGGCCTGCTGGCGGATTTCGGCATGCACCTCGGCGACGTCGTCGGGAGTCGCCACCTTGCCGGTGCCGATGGCCCACACGGGTTCATAGGCGACGACGGTATTATCGGCGGTGGTGCCGTCCGGCAGGCTTTCCAGCAACTGGCTGGTGACCACCGCCAGGGCCTCGCCACGGTCGCGTTGGTCGAGCGTCTCACCGATGCAGACGATGGCCGTGAGGCCGGCGGCATGGGCGGCGGCGGCCTTGGCCTTCACCACCGCGTTGCTTTCTCCGTGATCGTGGCGACGCTCGGAATGGCCGACGATGACGAAGGAGGCGCCGATGTCCTTCAGCATCCAAGCCGAGGTATCGCCGGTATGGGCGCCCTTTTCCTTGCTGTGGCAGTCCTGACCGCCGACCAGCAGGGAGGAGCCGGCGGCGGCGGCGGCGACCTCGCCCACCAGCGTCGTCGGCGGGCAGACGAGCATGTCGCAGTCCGGCCGGCCCGCCCGCAGGTGGGCCAGCAGGCCCTCCACCAGCGTGAGGCCATCGGCGCGGAGGCCGTTCATTTTCCAGTTGCCGGCAATCAGGGGGCGGCGCGCGGTCATGATGGGTCTATCCCTCCTTGAATCGGGTGGCGGAAGCTCTACCACAGGCGCCACCGCTTGACCACCGCCGCCGTGCGGGCCATCTCAGCCCCTCGGCGGCCCTTTCTCGGGTTGCCCGTCCGGCTCCCGCCTCATAAGATGCCGGACCCAAAGACTTTCCACAGAGACGGACACGTCCTCGCACCATGCTCGACACGCTTCGCAAGGGTGCCTCCACAGGTCCCGCCAAGGTTCTGTTCATTCTCCTGATCCTCAGCTTCGGCATCTGGGGCATCGGCGACGTGGTGCGCGGTGTGGGCGGCAACCCGGCCGCCATCAAGGTTGGCGACATCGAAATCTCCCCGCAGGTGGTGCAGGCCACCTTCCGTCAGGAGGTGGAACGCATGCGCCGCGCCGTCGGACCGGAGATGACGGTGGAACGGGCCCGCGATCTCGGGCTGTTGGACGCCACCATCGCCCAACTCGTCCGTCAGGCGGTGGTGCAGGCGGCGGCCAAGGATCTCGGCATCGTCGTCAGCGACGAGGACCTGAACCGCGAGGTACAGCAGATCCCCGCCTTCCGAGACGCCCAGGGGCAGTTCGACCGCGCCCTGTTCGCCCGCGTGTTGCAACAGAACAACCTGAACGAAGAGCGCTTCCTGCTCGACCTGGAACGCGACATGGTGCGGGACACCCTGCTCGGCTCCGCCGCCGTCGGCGCCACCGCTCCGACGGCCCTGGTGGCGCCGCTGGTCGCCTATCAGGGCGAGGAGCGCGAGGCGGTGGCGGTGTTCATCGCCGCCGAGGCCCAGCCGGCGCCGGCGGCACCGTCGGATGACGCGCTCCAGGCCGTCTACCAGGACTCCCTGCCCGCCTTCACGGCGCCGGAGTACCGCCGCCTCACCGCCCTGATGATGCGGCCGGCGCAGCTGGCGGAGAAGGTTGAGGTCAGCGACGAGGATATCCAGGCCGAGTACGACGCCCAGATCGACGCCCTGCGACGGCCGGAAACCCGTATCGTGCAGCAGGTGGTGGTCGACGATCAGCAGACAGCCGAGACCATCGCCCAGGCCGTTCAGGCCGGCGGCACCCTCTCCGCCGCCGCCTCCACGGCCGGCGCCAGCCCCATGGACCTGGGCGCGGTCAGCCGCGACGGGTTGCCTGCGGAGGCCGCCGAGGTGGTGTTCACGCTGCCGGAAGGCGGTGTCAGCGCTCCGGTGCAGACCGCCTTCGGCTGGCATGTCTTCCAGGTGGCGGAGGTGCGCCCCGCCACGACGCCGGCCCTGGAGGAGGTCCGCGACGACCTGCGCCGCCGACTGGCCGAGGACCGTGCCATCGACGCCCTGTACGACGTGACGGCCAAGGTGGAAGACGCCCTTGGTGGCGGCGCCACCCTGGAGGAAGCCGCCGAGCAGGCCGGCCTGCCGCTGCTCACCATCGCGGCCACCGACCGCCGCGGCCTTGATCCGCAGGGCCAGCCGGTGACCGCGCTGCCAGCGGAGGAACAGGTCTTGCAAACCGCCTTCGACCTTGAAAGCGGCCGCGAGTCGCTGCTTCAGGACATTGGCCAGGGGTACTTCATCGTCCGTGTCGACGACGTGACACCGCCGACGCCGCGCCCATTCGAGAGTGTGCGCGATCAGGTGCAGGCGCTGTGGCAGGGCCGCGCCCTGGCCGCCGCCGCCGAGGAGCAAGCCAACCGGATCGCCGACGCCCTGCGCGCCGGCACCGATCCCGCCGCCGCCGCCGAGGGCGTGGCTGGCGCCCAGGTGGTGCGGACGCCGCGCTTCACCCGCGCCGCCGATGCGGTGCCGACGCCGGCCGGCATGCTGCCCGACGCCATCGTCGGCGATCTGTTCATCGGCGCCGAACCCGGCTCGGTTTCGGTGGCGCAGGGCGACGACGGCTGGGTGGTGGCGCAGCTGACCGCCGTGCATCCGTTGGCGCAGCCGACCGAGGTACCCTTCTTCGCCCAGGCACAGACCCAGGTGCGGACAGCCGTTGCCGACGATCTGGCGACCCAGTTTCTCAATGCCTACGCCGAACAGTTCGGCATCGAAGTGAACCGAGAGGTCATCGACCGCTCGTTCTAAGGCAACTCTCCTGGGGCCGCTCCGATACCGGGGCGGCCCCAGGATCATTCCCTTCACCCCGCTGACCATCAGGATTCACAGCGCCATGACCGCCCATCCGGACTTCACCACCTTCGCCGCCCTCCATGCGCAGGGAAAGCCGCAGGTGGTCTGGCGCACGCTGGTGGCGGACCTGGAAACACCCGTCTCCGCCTACCTCAAGCTGGCCGACGGCCAGCCCATGAGCTGCCTGCTGGAAAGCGTGGAAGGCGGCGCCGTGCGCGGCCGTTATTCCATCATCGGCATGAAGCCGGACGTGGTGTGGCGCTGCCGTGGCGATGCGGCGGAAATCAACCGCCGCGCCCGCACCGAGCCTGACGCCTTCGAGCCCGACGGCACCGCCTTCGACTCCCTGCGCCGCCTCATCGCCGACAGCCGCATCGACCTGCCGGAGCCGCTGCCGCCCATGGCCGCCGGGCTGGTCGGCTACATGGGCTATGACATGGTGCGGCTGGTGGAACGCCTGCCCGACACCAACCCCGACACCATCGGTATCCCCGACGGCGTGTTCATGCGCCCGACGGTGATGGCCATCTTCGACGGCATCAAGGACACCGTCACCCTGGTGACACCGGTGCGTCCGCAGGCTGGCATGGATGCCCACGCCGCCTACGACGCCGCCCTGGAGCGGCTTGCCGACGCGGTGGCCGATTTCGAGCGGTCCCTGCCCTATCGCCGCGAACCGCTGCGGGGTGATCGCCCGCTGCCGGTGCCGCAGCCGAGCATGAGCCGCGAGGACTTCCACGCCATGGTGGCGCGGGCGAAGGAGTACATCCTCGCTGGCGATATCTTCCAGGTGGTGCTGTCGCAACGCTACACCATCGATTTCGCCCTGCCGCCGTTCCAACTCTACCGCGCCCTGCGGCGGACCAACCCGTCGCCGTTCCTGTTCCACCTCGACATGGGCGGCTTCACCATCGTCGGCTCCAGCCCGGAAATCCTGGTCCGTCTGCGCGACGGCACGGTGACCGTGCGTCCCATCGCCGGCACCCGTCCGCGCGGCGCCACCCCGGCCGAGGACGCCGCCCTGGCCGCCGACCTGCTGGCCGATCCGAAGGAACTGTCGGAACACCTGATGCTGCTCGACCTTGGCCGCAACGATGTCGGCCGGGTGGCCAAAGTTGGGACCGTGAAGGTCACCGACAAGATGATCATCGAGAACTACAGCCACGTCATGCACATCGTGTCCAACGTGGAGGGCGAGATCGACCCCAAGTACGACGCCATGGACGCCCTGATGGCCGGCTTCCCCGCCGGCACCGTCTCCGGCGCCCCCAAGGTGCGCGCCATGGAGATCATTGACGAGTTGGAAAGCCTGCGGCGCAGCTTCTATGCCGGCGCCATCGGCTACATCGCCGCCTCGGGCAGCATGGACACCGCCATCGCCCTGCGCACCTGCGTGGTCAAGGACGGCAGGATGGTGATTCAGGCCGGCGCTGGCATCGTCGCCGACAGCGACCCCGAGAGCGAATACCAGGAATGCGCCAACAAGGCCCGCGCCCTGGTGCGCGCCGCCGAGGAAGCGATGACCTTCGCCACCCGATAGGGGCCCTCTCCCGGGTCTGGGGGTCTTGGCGGCCATTGGTGAGGCTGCCGGAGCCGCCCCGCCCCGCCTCAGCGGGCCGCCAGTTGCGGCGCCCCGGTCTCGTCGAGGGATTGGAGCGAGGCGCTGGGGGAACCGTCCAGGTACTTGGTCGGGTCGACCGCCTTGGAGCCCTTGCGCAGTTCAAAATGAACCTGCGGCCGGTCAACGTTGCCGGTGGCGCCGGAGCGGGCGATGACGTCGCCCTTCTTCACCGTCGCGCCGCGCGGCACCAGCAATTCGCTGTTGTGGGCGTAAGCCGTCATCCACCCGCCATCGTGCTTCAGCAGCAGCAGATTGCCGAAGCCTTTCAACTCGTTGCCGGCGTAGACGACGACACCGTTCTCCGCCGCCTTCACCGAGGTTCCGACCGGCACGGCGATGTTGATGCCGTCGTTATGCAGACCCGGTCCGGCGGGACCGAACCCGGCCAGCACCGGCCCCTTCACCGGCCAGACGAAACGCCCACCGGCCCGCGGCGGCGGCTCGCCCACCGGCGTCGGTGCTGCCGGGGCGGTGACCGCTGGCGAGGCGGTGGCCGGGGCGGCGGGCGGCGTCACGGCGGCGGCAGGCGGCGGGGCTGTGTTGGTGGTGGCCGCCGCACCCGTGCTAGACGCCGCAGGAGCGGGATCGGTGCCGGTTGGGCTCGCGCCAGTCTCCGCCGGCGTCTGTCCTGGCGCCTGAGCGGCGGACGGATCGGTGGCCGGTGCGACCGGTGGCGGGAGCGAGTCCGGGCGCGCCTCCGCCAGTTGGGTGGGCTTGGGATCGGGTTCCGACCGCTCCTCGGCGATGGCTTGCACCACACCGGGCAACACCAGCCGCTGTCCCGGCTGCAAAACGTAAGGCGGCCCCAGGCGATTGGTGCGTGCGAGGGCGTTCATGTCGACCGCATGGGTGCGCGAGATGCCATAAAGACTGTCGCCCGGCTGCACCACGTAGACCTGCTGCGCCGGCATTCGCAACCTCTGGCCGACATAGAGGGTATAGGGCGGTGCCAGCCGGTTCATCTCGATCAATTGACGCATGGGCACGCCATAGCTGCGGGCGATGCCATAGACCGTGTCGCCCCGCTTCACCGTCACCTCCGCCGGCACCTGCCGAGCGACCCCACCGGCGGCGGCACCGGCCTGGCTGCGGCGAAACTCGCCGTATTCCGGCTGAGCATCCCATTCGGCGCAGCCGGACAGACCCACCGCCGCCAAAGCGGTCAGGATGGTGAGGCAGCGGCCATAACGCGGAAGTCTTCCCCTCGTCCACATGGCGCCCAGCCTATACGGGGTTGGCGCGCGGCTCAATGGACGATCCGCCGCGCTCAGCCATTACCCATCGGCAGGCCCTCGACCAGCGGCACGAAGCGCACCGGGAACAGCCGCTGGACCACCGGCTCGCCACCCTCGTCCTCCGGCTTGCGGACCTTCAGCAGTTCCTGGTCGGTGCCAGGCTCGTAACCGATCGGCAGCACCAGGATGCCGCCGGGCTTCAGCTGGTCGAGCAGCGCCTGCGGGATTTCGCCGAAAGCGGCGGCGGTGACCATGATGCGGTCGAACGGGGCCTGTTCCGGCCAGCCGCGGGTGCCGTCGCCGAGCATGGTGGTGATGTTGTGCAGGCCGAGCTGCTGGAACCGCTGTTCGGCCACCCGCAGCAGCGGCCGATGACGCTCGATGGTGTAGAGCCGGCGGCACAGCCGCGACAGCACCGCCGCCTGGTAGCCGGAGCCGGTGCCGATCTCCAGCACCTTCATGCGCGGCCCGACTTCCAGATGCATGGTCATCTGGGCCACCACCAACGGCTGGCTGATGGTCTGGCCGCAGCCGATGGGCAACGCCCGGTTGGCCCACGACTGGTCCTGATACATCGGGTCGACGAACAGCTCGCGCGGCACCGATTCCAGCACCGCCATCACCCGCGGATCATCCACCCCCTGCCGACGCAACTCCATCACCAGTTGCGCCTTGTGGCTGGGGTCCATCATCGCAGCACCTGCTTCAGCGCCAGCATGGTGGGTTCATGGGTGAGATCAACGCACAGCGGCGTCACCGAAATGACGTTGCGCCGCACCGCCTCGATGTCGGTGCCGACGACGGTGGTTTCCTCGTTGCGCTGCGGACCGATCCACACATAGGGGCGGCCGCGCGGGTCGTGGCGCTCGATCAGGCCATCGCCAAGCTTGCGCTTGCCCTGACGCACCACCTCGACCCCTTCCACCGCCTCGGGGGCGCAGTTGGGGAAGTTGACGTTGATGGCGACGTTGCGCGCCCAGCCCTGGCTACAGCAGGCACGGATGACGCGCGCCGCATGGGCGCGGGCGGTTTCCCACAGCACCGGATCGGGATGGCGGAAAACCTGACTCAAGGCGATGGAAGGAACGCCCAACAGCGTTCCCTCGATGGCCGCCGCGATGGTGCCGGAATAGGTGACGTCATCGCCCAGATTGGCGCCCCGGTTCACCCCCGACAGCAGCAGGGTTGGCTTGCGGCCCGCAACCAGCTTGTTGACCGCCAGCAGCACCGCGTCGGTGGGCGTGCCCTCGACGGCGATGTGGCGCTCGTCCACCTCGCGGAAACGCAACGGGCTATGCAGGGTGAGGGAGTGCCCCGCCCCACTCTGCTCGCTTTCCGGCGCCACCACCCACACGTCATCGCTGAGGGTGCGGGCGATGTCCTCCAGCAGTTTGATGCCGCTGGCGTGAATGCCATCATCGTTGGAGATGAGGATGCGGGCCGACGACAGGTCGGTGATCGGCTCAAACATCGGCGGCGATCACCTCTAGCCCGCCCATGTAGGGCCGTAGCACCTCCGGCACCACGATGGAGCCGTCGGCCTGCTGGTAGTTTTCCATCACCGCGATCAGGCAGCGACCGACCGCCAGCGCCGACCCGTTGAGGGTATGGACAAAGCGGGTGCCCTTCTCTCCCTCCGGCCGGAACCGCGCCTTCATGCGCCGAGCCTGGAAGTCGCCGGTATTGGAGCACGAGCTGATCTCGCGGAACCGCCCCTGCCCCGGCAGCCAGACCTCGATGTCGTAGGTCTTGCGGGCGGAGAAGCCCATGTCGCCGGTACACAGCGCCACCACCCGATACGGCAGGCCGAGGCGCTTCAACACCTCCTCGGCGCACTGGGTCATGCGCTCGTGCTCGGCGTCGCTGTGGTCGGGGTGGGCGATGGACACCAGTTCCACCTTCTCGAACTGGTGCTGGCGGATCATGCCGCGCGTGTCCTTGCCCGCCGCCCCGGCCTCGGAGCGGAAGCACAAGGTGAAGGCGGTCATGCGGATCGGCAGTTGGGCTTCGCTCAGGATCTGGTCGGCGACGGTGTTGGTCAACGTCACCTCCGCCGTCGGAATCAGCCAGCGGCCGTCCTCGGTGCGGAACAGATCCTCGGCGAACTTGGGCAACTGGCCGGTGCCATAAAGCGGCTCGTCGCGCACCAGCACCGGGGTGTTCATCTCGGTATAGCCGTGCTCGCCGCCGTGCAGGTCGAGCATGAACTGGGCCAACGCCCGCTCCAGCCGCGCCAGCTTGCCCTTCAGCACCACGAAACGGGCGCCCGACAGGCCGGCCGCCGTCTCGAAGTCCATCAGGCCGAGAGCGGTGCCGAGGGCGTCATGCTCCTTCGCCGCGAACTCGAAAGCGCGTGGGGTGCCCCAGGTGCGGACCTCGACATTCTCCGTCTCGTCCTTGCCGTCGGGCACGTCGGCGGCGGGAATGTTGGGCAGCGCCATCAGCAGGGCGTCGATTTCCGCCGCCGCCGCCTTCTCTCCATCCTCGGCCTCGGCCAGACGCGACTTCAGGGACGCCACTTCTTCCATGAGGGCGGAGGCATCGCCGCCCTGCCCCTTGATCTTGCCAATCTCGCGGGATGCCTCGTTACGGCGGGCCTGCAATTCCTGCATGTCCGTCTGCAAGGCACGGCGGCGGGCATCGATCTGCTGGATCTGGGCCGACAACGGGGCGAGGCCACGACGGCCGAGCCCCTGGTCAAAAGCCTCAGGATTGTCGCGAATCCACTTGACGTCGAGCATGAGCGCTCCGGTCTTTCGTAAATGAAATCAATGATCTGACGGAAAAGGTAGAGGCGCCGCCAGACGACGCCCGGACCTTACCGTTGGTTGAAATCGGTTTCCTCGACGCCATCGGCTTCCAGTTCGGCGGCGGTGTCCTCTTCAAGAACCTCCTCCCGCTTGCGCTGCATGAGCCCGACGGTGATGATGGACAACTCGTAGAGAGCGATGAGCGGAACGGCAAGCCCGACCTGGCTGATGACATCCGGCGGCGTGATGACGGCGGCAAAGATGAACACGCAGACGATGGCATAGCGCCGCTTGCTCTTCAGTCCGTCCTTGGTGACCAGCCCTGCCCGTGCCAGCAGCGTCAGCACCACCGGAAGCTGGAAGCTGATTCCGAAGGCGAGGATCAGCTTCATCACCAGCGCCAGATACTCGCCAACCTTGGCTTCCAACTCGATTGGCAACACGGTCTGGTCGGCACCGGTCTGAAAACCGAGCAGGAACCGCCACGCCATCGGGATGACGAAGTAATAGACCAACGCCGCCCCGGCCGCGAACAACACCGGGCTCATCAGCAGGAACGGCAGGAAGGCTTTCTTCTCGTGCCGATACAGGCCAGGCGCGACGAACCGCCACAGCTGCCAGGCGAAGATGGGGAAGCCGATCACCGCCGCACCGAAGGCCCCCACCTTGATGTAGGTGAAAAAGGCCTCGGTCAGCGCCGTGTAGATCATGCGCTGGCTGCCGCCGACCTCGTGCATGATGTCGGCGAGCGGCTGGACCAGGAAACCGTAGATGTATTCGGCCACGAAGTAGCAGCCGAAAAAGGCGATTATGAAGGTGACGGCGCAATAGAGCAGTCGCTTGCGCAACTCAAGCAGGTGCTCCATCAGCGGCATCTTGTTTTCTTCGGGATTGTCGTGCGTGGCCGCCATCGATCATGCGCCCTTGTCGCCGGAGGCTGCCGTGGGCACCTCGACCGCCGGAGCCGGAGCCGGACCGGCGGCCGGAGTGGCCACTTCGGAGGCCCCGACATCAGCCGTCGTACCGCCGCTGTTCACGCCGGCATCGGCCGGGGTCATGGCGCGCGGCGCGACGTTGAGATCCAGGTCCTTGCGGGCGGCGTTGAGATCGCGGGTGAGATCACCGGTGGGGTCCACCTGTTTCTCGATTTCCCGCCCGAAGTCCATGGTGCGCGCCTTCTTCAGGCCGTCGCGCACCTCTTCCAGTTCCGCCTCGCGCACCACGTCGTCGATGTGGCGCTGGAACTCGCGGGCCATGCCACGGATGCGGCGGACCCAGCGGCCGAGCGTGCGCAGGGCGTGCGGCAGTTCCTTGGGGCCGAGAAACAGAACCGCGATCACGATGATGAGGCCGAGTTCATCCCAGCCGAGATCGAACATGAAGGAAACCTTCGCAAGAGGTCGAAGGCGTCGGCGGCGCCAGCATCACCCGCAGCGCCGCCGCACGCGGATGGGATCAGCCCTGGGCCGCCCCGTCGCGCTCCTTGCTCACCGGCGCGCCGGTGGCGGTGGAGGTGGTGCCGGCGGCGCCGCCCTCGATGGCCTTGCGGTCATCGGACCCGGCGGCATCGCCATCATCACCGTCCTTGAGCCCCTTCTTGAAGGCGTTCACGCCCTTGGCGACATCCCCCATGAGCCGCGGAATCTTGCCGGCGCCGAACAGGACCAGGACCACCAGCAGAACGATGATCCAGTGCCAGATGCTGAAAGTACCCATAGACAGATTCTCCGAAACTGACTGTCTGCGCCGCGTCAAAGTTCGCGGATCATCGCAGAAAGCCCCGCCCATCGCAACATGCGGGGCGGTTGCCGATTTATGTCAGTCTTCGTTCGCCCCGTAGACGAAGGCCAGACTGCGGTCGAGGGAGACCGCCAGCCGCTCGTCGGGTGGCGGCAGGTAGCGTCCCGGCACCCGCGCGTGCAGGTGCAGCCCCGCCCCGTCCGGCGTTTCCACCTGGAGGTGGACAAGGCTGGTGCGGCCGAGCATGCGCGAGGCAAGCACCCGGCCAACCACCGCCGGGGTTCCTCCATCCTCGATGGCCGTCAGTTCCAGCGCCTCCGGCCGCACCATGACGGTGACGGCGGCGCCATCGGCATGCCCGCGCGGGTCCAGAGAACCGAGCGGCGTCGCCACCCGATCGCCGACCACGCGGGCCGGAAACTCGTTCACTTCCCCGAAGAAACGGGCCGCGAAGGCTGTTCTCGGGTGGCAGTACAATTCCACCGGAGACCCCATCTGGACGATGCGCCCGCCGTTCATCAGGGCGATCCAGTCAGCCATGAACATGGCCTCCTCGGGATCGTGGGTGACCATCACGGTCGCCACCCCGGCCGCCTTCAGCACATGCAGGGTCTCATCGCGCACCTGATCGCGCAGCCGGCGGTCGAGGCCGGAAAACGGTTCGTCGAGCAGCATCAGCTTGGGTTCCGGCGCCAGGGCCCGAGCCAACCCGACCCGCTGCTGCTGACCGCCCGACAGGGTATGCGGATAGGCGTGGATATAGTTGGTCATGCCGACCTGCGAAAGGACCGCCAGCGCCCTTTCCTGCCTTTTTTGGCGGGACATGCCGTCAAGCCCGAAGACGACGTTCTCCTCCACCGAAAGATGGGGAAACAGGGCGTAGTCCTGGAACAGGAAGCCGACGTTGCGACGCTCCGGCGGCACGAACTGGCGGCTGTCGGCCACCACCGCGCCGGCCACGCGAACCTCGCCCGCGGTCGGTGCCTCCAGCCCGGCGGCGATGCGCAGGGTGGTGGTCTTGCCGCAGCCGGACGGCCCGAGCAGACACAGCAGTTCCCCCGCCCCCACGGTCAGGGATACGTCATCGACCACCGGCGTGCCGTCGTAAGCATGGCTGACATGATCGAGGACAAGGCCCGCCCGGTCGGGATCGACCTCGCCGCGCAGCGACACCGGGCGGATGGGGTCGATCCTCATGGGCAAGGTTCCTTCACGGTCTTACGGCGGCGGCTGCGGATCGGCCTAGCGGGCGCTGCCGGGGCGCGAGCGGGCGATGGCGAGGCTGAGCAGTATCACTGGCACCACGCCGACCGCAACAATGGCCAGTGCCGCCGGCGCCGCCTCCTGCAAGCGCTCGTCGGAAGCCAGTTCGTAGGTGCGGACCGCCAGGGTGTCGAAGTTGAACGGACGCATGATCAGCGTCGCCGGCAGTTCCTTCATCACATCGACGAAGACCAGCAGGGCGCCGGTGAGGATGCTGCCGCGGATGATCGGCAGATGCACCCGGCCGAGGGTGGCAAACGGCCCATGGCCAAGGGTGCGCGACGCCCCTTCCAGGTTGCGCGTCACCTTGCCGAGCGAGGCTTCGACGGCGTTGTAGGACACCGCCAGGAACCGTACCAGATAGGCATAGACCAGCGCCGTGGCGGTGCCGGTCAGCAGCAGGCCGGTGCCGACACCGAAGACGGAGGTCATCCAGGCGTCCAGGGCATTGTCGAAGGTGGTCAGCGGCACCAGCACGCCGACGGCGATCACCGATCCCGGCACCGCGTAACCGAGGCTCGCCACCCGCACCGCCGCCAGAGTCACCACGCTCTTGCGCATGCGCTGGCCGTAGGCGAGCAGCACCCCGATCACCGCCGCCGCCAGGGCAGCCGTTCCGGCCAGCAGGAAGCTGTTGACGGCGCGGTCCCAAAACCGGCCGCCGGCCATCACGTCATCCCACGTCAGCACCGCCCATTGCCCCAGCACCCAGGCCGGCACGACGAAACCGAGCAGCAGCGGAAGGGCGCAGGCGGTGATCGCCAGGGCGGCCCGCCAGCCGGTCAGGCGGATGCGCGGCAGGGCACGAACGCGGGTCGACATGTTCTGATAACTGGCGCGGCCGCGCGACCATCGTTCCATCATCACCAGGGCGAAGATGAACAGCATCAGCACCGCCCCCAGCTGCGCCGCCGCCGCCGGATTGCCGAGGCCGAACCAGGTGCGGTAGATGCCGGTGGTGAAGGTATCGATGGCGAAATAGGCCACCGTGCCGAAGTCGTTCAGCGTCTCCATCAGCGCCAGGGCGGTGCCGGCGACGATGGCCGGCCGTGCCATCGGCAAGGCGATGCGGAAGAAGCTCTTCCACCGCCCGCAGCCCAGCACCCGGCTGGCCTCCAGTGCGCACACCGATTGCTCCAGGAAGGCCGCCCGCGCCATCATGTAGACGTAGGGGTAGAGCACCAGGCTCATCATCATGATAGCGCCTTCCAGCGACCGCAGCTGCGGGAACCAGTAGTCGCGCCGGCTGGTCCAGCCGAACACCTCGCGCAGGGCGGTCTGCACCGGGCCGGCGAAGTCCAGCAGGCCGGTGTAGGTATAGGCGATCACATAGGCCGGCACCGCCATGGGCAGCAGCAGCGCCCACTCGAACATCCGGGCGCCGGGAAAGCGGCACATGGTCACCAGCCACGCGGTGGTGACGCCGATCAGCAGCACGCCCGCGCCGACGCCCAGCATCAGACCGATGGAGTTCCACACGTAACGGCTGAGGACGGTGGAGGCGAGATGGCTCCACACGTCGCCGGTCGGGATCAGCACATGGCTCACGACCACCAGCACTGGCAGGGCGATGAGCGTCGCCACCACCAGCACCGCCACCGTCCACCACCGGCTGCCCGTGTCGCGGCGGCGCAGCCGCACCGGAGCGACGGCGGCTTCCGGCCGCCCGGTGTAGTCCGAAGGGCTTGCCTGCACTTGCGACACGACTGCTCCGCGAACCCCTCTGCCTCGACTTTCCCGGAGACGGACGCCTCTGGTGACGCCTTCATCGCGTCACACTGTGGTGCAAGGCATTCTCAATATCAAGACCTTAATGTTTCTGCGGCTTGCAGGGATCCCTGCCCTACTCGTCGCCGAGGATATCCAGTTGTTCGTCCTCGGCCGGCTCGTCGGTATCCACCAGTTCGCCGCTGTCGCGGGCGCGGGCGCCATAGGCGGCGATGGCCGGGCGGGCGTCGAGCAGCCCGGCGGCCTTCAGTTCCTCGATACCGGGCAAATCTTTCAGGCTCTCCAGCCCGAAGTGGTCGAGGAAGCGGTCGGTGGTGCCCCAGGTGAGCGGGCGGCCGGGGGTGGCACGGCGGCCGCGCGGGCGGATCCAGCCGGCTTCCAGCAGCGTGTCCATGGTACCCTTGGACAGCGCCACACCGCGGATTTCCTCGATCTCGGCCCGCGTCACCGGCTGATGATAGGCGATGATCGACAGCGTCTCGATGGCCGCCCGCGACAGGCGGCGGGTTTCCACCGTCTCCACCTTCAGACGCTCGGCCAGATCGGGCGCCGTGCGGAAGGCCCAATGCCCGCCCGCCTGCACCAACTGCACGCCACGGCCGCGATAGTGGTCTTGCAGGGTCGCCAGCACTTTGCGGATGTCGATGGCGACCGGCAGCTTCTCCTTCAGCCCCTCCACCGACACCGGCTCGGCGGAGGCGAAGATCAACGCCTCGACGATGCGCACGGCATGGTCGAAGTCGATATCAAGCGAGCCCTGACGGGCCTCAAGCGGTTCGGCGGGAACGGCGGGCGCCTCGGCCACGGTCAGGCCTCCTCGATGCGCGGCGTGCGCGGCGGGCGGATACGGATGGGGGAATAGAAGCCGCCGTCCTGGCGCACCTCCAGCTTGCCCTGCTTGCACAGCTCCAGCGTCGCGATGAAGTGGGCGCACAGGGCGGAGCGGCGCATCAGCGGTTCGCCGATGCCGGTGGGCAGGAACTCGGCCAGGGCGCTCCAATCGGGGATAGCCCCCAGCATGGCCTCCAGGCGCTTGATGGCGTCGTCGACCGAATACAGGGTCAGCGGCTCGATCTCGAACTCGACGCGGGTGGTGCGCTTCTTGTGGTCGGCATAGGCCCGCAGCAGATCGTAAAGGGTGATGTCATAAACCGAGCGAGCCACGCCGGCCACGTCCTCCGGCACCCCCCGGACGAACCGTCGATGACCGAGGCGGGGCTGTTCCATCAGCCGTTCCCCCGCCTCCTGCATGGCTTCCAGGCGGAGCAACTGAAATTGCAGGGCGGCGGCCAGTTCCTCGCCGGAGGGTTCCTCGTCGTTCTGCTCCGGCGGCAGCAACAGGCGCGACTTGAGGTAGGCCAGCCACGCCGCCATCACCAGATAGTCCGCCGCCAGTTCGAGATGATGCTCGCGCGCCACCTGGATAAAGGCCAAGTATTGCTCAGCCAGCGCCAGGATGGAGATGTTGAGCAGATCGACCTTCTGGTCGCGGGCGAGCGTCAGCAGCAGGTCGATGGGCCCCTCGAAGCCGTCCAGCTCCAGCATCAGCGCGGACAGCCCATCGCCATCCGCCGCCTCCTCGGCAATGGCGGCGGCGTTGCCGATCCGACGCGGCGGATCTTCCTCGAAGGGCACCTCGTCGGCCATTGGCGGGCCCTAATTCAGTCCGAACAGGCTGACCAGCACACCGGTCAGCACCTGCACCGGCACACCCACGATCCACGACAGCACGTTGAGGTCATAGCCGATCTGCCCGCCGACCAGCGGCAGTAGGAACAGCAGCCCCACCAGGATGAGCATGCCGAAACGCTCCAGCCGTGCCAAGGGCATGGCGAGGCTGCGCGGCAGCAGGCCAACGGCGATGCGGCCGCCGTCCAGCGGTGGCAGCGGGATCAGGTTGAACACCATCAGGATCAGGTTGAGGGTGATGGCGTTGGCAAGGTTCAGATACCACCATTGCGCCGCCACCTGCGGCATCAGCGGCACGGTGTAGATGAGGCCGGTGGCGATGGCCGCCATGATGAGGTTGGAGCCCGGTCCCGCCGCCGCCACCAGCACCATGTCGCGGCGCGGGTTGCGCAGGTTGCGGAAGTCCACCGGCACCGGCTTGGCCCAGCCGAACAGGAACGGCGCCCGCAGCAACAGCAGCAGCGCCGGCAGGATCACCGTGCCGAAAGGGTCCACATGGCGCAGCGGATTGGCCGAGATGCGCCCGGCCAGCCGCGCCGTCGGGTCGCCCAGCTTGTCGGCCACCCAGCCGTGCGCCGCCTCGTGGAAGGTGACGGCCAGCAGCACCGGCAGCACCCAGGTGGAGGCGACCGCCACCCAGCCGAAGGGATCGTCCAGCAGGTCGCCCATGGTCAGGCGGCCCGCAGCAGGCGGTCCAGGTCGTGCCGCGTCCGCGCCACGTCCAGCCGCGCCAGCCGCTGCGCCCGGAAGGTGGCGAGCCGCGCCGCCCGCACCTGCGCCGCCGCATCCAGCGGCCGGCAGCCCTCGGCGACGGCGGTCATCTCGTCCATGGCGCCGTTGCAGTGGAGCACCAGGTCGCAGCCCGCCGCCAGACTATGGGCGGCGCGGTCCTGGAAACGGCCGGTGAGCGCCTTCATGGACAGGTCATCGGTCATGAGC
>JAEWWF010000376.1 GCA_023396465.1 Pseudomonadota bacterium | reverse complement strand
CCGCCGGGGGGCGTGCTCCACCGTCACCCGTCCGTCGAGTTTGCGCCACAGGGCATCGAGATCGCGCACAAAGAGATCGAGGCGGACGGTGGCCTCCGGCGGCGGGGCGGTGGGTGTTTCCATCAGTCCGAGGCCGCCGCCGGCGGTTTCGTCGATGTCCAGCGACACCCAGCGGGTGGCGGGATAGCGGCGGCTGACCGAGAAGCCCAGCACCTCGGTGTAAAAGCCGATGGCCGCCTCCAGATCGCTGACCGGCAGGGTCACGAAGCACAGCCGTTCCGGTTTCACGGGCACGCCTCCTTGCGGTGTCGGGTGCAACCTAAAATCTTGCCGCGCCCCCGTCAATACCTTAACGTGCGTATCTACGGTTCGGCCCTCATGGGTAGCGAACCCCGGTCGCCACGTCGCGAGGATGCGCAGGATGAGTCTTCCGTTCATTGGCCTTGATGCCTGGGTCGCGGCGCGCTGTGGCCTTGGCACGGTCGCCGTGGTTTCCGGGCTGCCCCGGTCGGGTACCTCCATGATGATGCGCATGTGCGCCGCCGGAGGGCTGGAGCCCGTCACCGATGGCCGCCGCGTCGCCGACGAACGCAACCCGCACGGGTACTTCGAGCTGGAAGAGGCCATGACGGCCGGTGGCGGCTACCCCGACTGGCTCTCCGCCGCCACGGGCAAGGTGGTGAAGGTGGTCACCCGCCATCTCCCCGACCTGCCGGCCACCCATCGGTACAAGGTGGTGCTCATGCTCCGCGACCTCGACGAGATCCTGCGCTCGCAGTCGGACATGGCCCGCCACCACGCCGCCGCCGACTGGAAGGGTGGCGACCGGGAGGCGCTGCGGCGGCTGTATGCCACCCACCTGCGCGACACCCAGCGATGGCTTGCCGGTCGCCCCGCCGTCGAGGTGCTGGAGGTGCGCTACGACTCGGTGATCGCCGATCCGTCCGGACAGGCGGCGCGGGTGGCGCGTTTCCTTGGCGGCGACCTCGACGTGACGGCCATGGCTAGCGCCGTCGATCCGGTGCTCAACCACGGCGTGGTGAAGCGGACCGCGCCGCCGCCGCCGGCCGGGGACGTGCAGGCGGCGCCGGATTTGGGCGATGTGCGGGCGGTGATTTTCGATCTCGATGGTGTCGTCATCGACAGTCTGCCGGTGATGCGCAAGGCCTATCACGAGGCCCACCGCGTCGTGGTCGGCGGCGAGCCGCCGCCCTTCAGCGAGTACAAGAAGCACCTTGGCCGCAGCTTTCCCGACATCATGGCGCAGATGGGCCTGCCCATCGCCATGCACGCGGTGTTCAAGGCCGAAAGCAACCGCTGCATCGACGAGATCCGGGTGTTCGACGGCATGCGGAAGGTTCTCGCCCGGCTCAGGCGCTACAATTTCCGCCTCGTCATCGCGACCGGCAAGGACACCGACCGGGCAGTGATGATCCTGACCCATCTGGGGTTGATGCCCTATTTCGACATGGTCATCGGCAGCGATCGGGTGCCGCACCCGAAGCCGGCCCCCGACATGGCCCGGCTGGCGCTCGACCGCTTCGGCCTCGCTCCCCGGCAGGCGATCTTCGTCGGGGATGCCGTCGCCGATCTCCGCTGCGGCGGCGAGGCCGGCACGGCAACGGCCGCCGCGCTGTGGGGAGAGGCCGACGAAGCCGCATTGCGGGCGCAGGGGCCGACCTGCGTCCTGTCCCATCCGCGCGACCTGTTGACCGTGTTGGAGATCGCCGGGGATGACTGAGACGCCGCCCCGTCTGTTGCTGGTCAACGGTCCCAACCTGGGCCGCCTCGGCACCCGCCGGCCGGAGGTCTACGGCCCGGCGACCCTGAGCGAGATCACCGCGGCGGTGGAGGGCATCGCCACCGCCGCCGGCTGGGGCCTGACCGCCTTCCAGAGCAACCACGAGGGGGCGATCATCGACTTCCTCGACAGCCACCGCGTCGCCGCCGGGGCCATCATCAATCCGGGGGCGCTGATGATGGCCGGCTGGTCCCTGCGCGACGCGCTGGAAGACTTTCCGGCTCCGTGGATCGAGGTCCACCTGTCCAACATCTGGCGCCGCGAGAGTTTCCGTCACCAGTCGGTCCTGTGCGGGTTGGCCGTGGGCGTCATCGCCGGGCTGGGCGCGGCGGGGTACCGGCTGGCCGCCCAAGCCCTGATCGAAAGAGGAGCCGCCCCGTGACAGCCGATCCCCGCCCGGACACCCTCGCTCTCGTGCTCGCCGTCTGCGCCGTCTGTTTGGATCGGGCGCCAGGTACCCTTGGGCCGCAGGATGGTTTCCTCGCCCTTGGCGGCACCTCCATCCAGGCCTTCATGGCGAACACCGCGCTGGAGGAGCGTCTCGCCGGCCGCCTGCCGCCGGACGGCATCCCCATCACCGCCATCATCCAGGAACCGACCCTGGCCGCCTTCGCCGCCCGCATCGACCGCGTGCTCGAGACGGCATCGGGCGATAAGGAGGGCGTGCTATGAGCATCGCCGCCTTGCTGGAGGAGGTGCGGGCGGCCGATGCCGTGCTGTGGCTGGATGGCGACGCCCTGCGGTATCGCTGCGCCGGGACGGCGCTCCCCCAGGCGCTGAAAGCGCGGCTCACGGCCCGGCGGGATGACGTGGTGGCCCATCTCAAGCGCGATCAGGCGACGACGGCGCACCCGCTGTCCTCCCTGCAACAAGCCTATTGGCTGGGGGAGCAGAGCGCCTTCCGCTTCGCCGCCCCGGCCTTGGTGCATCTGGTCTACCGTGCCGATGACATCGACGATGGCCGCCTTGCCGGGGCGTTGGCGGCGGTCATGCGGGCGCATCCGCCCCTACGCTGCCGCATCTCGGCCGACGGCCTGCCCGAACCGCTGGCGGACGCAAGGCCGCCGCTGACGGTGATCGAGGGGGCGCCGGACCAGGCGCCCGATGCCTGCGAGGCCATCACCGCCGCCGCGGTGCTGCCGCCCATGGAGGTCGGGCCGCTGTTCGCCGTCGCCGTGGTGCGGGGAAACGGCGTCACCGCCCTGCATTGCGTGCTGCGGCTGATCGCCTTCGACGCGCCGGCGGTCGGCGTGTTCCTCGCTGATCTGGCGGCGGCCTATGCCGATCCGCAGGCGCTGGACGATGGCGCGCGGCCGGCCTATGCGGGGCTCGCATGGCCGTTGCAGAAGCGGCGGGGAGACCCGGAGCGGCGGGCGCGGGCGCGGGCCTTCTGGCAGGCGCGCGCCGCCACCCTGCCGCCACCGCCCAATCTGCCGGTCAATGCTTCCGCCCCGGCTGGCGTCTTCCGCCGCTGCCATGGCCGCCTTGCCCCCACCACCTGGCAGGCGCTGTGCCGGCGGGCGGCGGCGGCGCGGCTGTCCATCAATGCGGTGCTTGCCTGCGTCTACGCCGATGTCCTCCGCCGCTGGTCGGAAACCGCGCGGTTCAGCCTGACCGTCATGGTGTCGGGCCGGTTGATGGCGCCCGAAACCGCCGGACGCATCGGCAACTATGCCGGTACCCTGATGCTGGATTGCGGTGCCGACGGCGGCGCCTTCGCCGCCCGCGCGGCGGCGGTGCAGGAGGCCCTGGCGCTGGCCATGGCGCATGCGGAGTTCGATGGCGTCGATGCCCTGCGCGCCTTGCGTGCGGGTCAGCCCGAGCAGGCCGCCATGCCGCTTGCCCCTTACGTATTCTCGACCCAGGTCGGCACGCCCGCGCCGCCGCCGCTCCCTCCGGCGCTGCGGCTGCATCCGGCGGCCAGCGCCATGAGCACGCCGCAGGTGTGGCTCGACCATCAGGTCTACGAGGTGGAGGAGACGCTCGCCTTCAACTTCGACCATGTGGACGGCGTGTTTCCGCCGGGGCTGATCGAACAGGCCGCCGACCATTACCGGGCGCTGCTGGAGGCGCTGGCCGAGCAGCCCGAAGCCTGGACCGAGACCGCCGCCGCCGCCCTGCCGCCGTCTTGCCTGGAGGCTCGCCGCCGGGCCAATGCGACGGCGCGGCCGGTGGTTCCCCGGCTGCTGCACGTCGGCCTGTGGGAGCAGGCGGCCCGCCGCCCCGATGCGCCGTTCCTCGTCGCCCCCGATAACACCGTCACCTACGGCGAGACGGTGGCGGCGGTGGAGCGGCTGGCGGCGCGGCTGCGGGGCACAGGGGTGCGGCCGGGGGACCGCGTGCTGGTGCATGGGCGCAAGACGCCGCGCACGGTGGTGGCCCTGCTGGCGGTGCTGGCCTGTGGGGCCGCCTATGTCCCGGCCGCACCCGCGACACCGGCGGAGCGGCTGTCGCGCATCGGCCGCCATGCCGCCGTGCGCGTGGTGGCGGGGGATGATCCGGCGGCGCTTGCTGCTCTCAGGGATGGCGGATTGTCCGTCGTCGATCTGAACGGGCCGGATGATGAGGCCG
>JAEWWF010000327.1 GCA_023396465.1 Pseudomonadota bacterium | reverse complement strand
CGGGGGGGGCGGCTGCCCGGGCGGGAGCGTCGTCGTCGGCCTCCGCCTCCGTCTTCTTCTTCGGCCGCACCATGCCGATGCGGGCCTCGGGGAAAGCGCGCAGCAGCGCCTGCACCAGCGGCGCCGCCGAAACGGTGCCGCGGGTCTGCTCGTTCAGGGTCGGCTCGCCCTGCTCGGTCAGGTTGACGGTGACCATCCAGCGGCTGCCGGTGTGGTCGAGCAGGAACTTGGCGATGCGCTGGGCGAGATCCGGCGGCACACCCTGCTGCGGCCGGAACTCCAGCCGCGGCGGCGTGGCGGCGGCATCGTAGCGCACCAGATGCACGCTGGCTTCCAGATAGCCGGCGAGCACGCTCTCGCGCCGGTCCTTCAGCAGCGTCACCACCTCCAGGAAGCTCTGCGGCAGCGGCGGGGCGGGGGGCGGCGGCTCCAAATGGCCGACGGGCGCGGCATAGGGATCGGGATCGGGATCGTGCTGAACGGCGAGGCTGGCGGTCGGCGCCGCCGCCGGGGCGCTGGGGGCGTGAACCACCGGCGGGCGTCCACCACCGCCGCCGCCGGGCATGTAGCCACCGCCGCCACCTCCGGGAGCCGACGGCGGCAGCGCGCTGCCGCCGTCGCGGGCCAGCTTCTCCACCACCTCGACCGGGCTCGGCAGGTGGGCGGCGTAGGCGAGGCGGATCACCGCCATTTCCACCGCCTGCAAGGGCGACGGGGCGGAGCGCGCCTCTGTCAGGCCCTTCAGGATCATCTGCCAGGTGCGGGTCAGCACCGCCATGTGCAGGCGGGCCGCCATCTCCTTGCCGCGCACCCGTTCGGACTCGCCGGCCATGGGGTCGTCGGCGCCGTCCGGCGCCACCTTCAGGCGGGTGAGCCAGTGGGTCAGCTCCAGCATGTCCTGGAGGATCACCGTCGGATCGGCGCCGGCGGCGTACTGGTCGGCGATCAGCGCCAGCGCCCTGGAGACATCGCCGGACATGGCGGCATCGAACAGGTCGAACACCACCGCCCGGTCGGCCAGGCCCAGCATGTCGCGCACCTGCGCCGCGTCGACCGTGCCGCCACCGTGGGCGATGGCCTGATCGAGCAGCGACAGGCCGTCGCGCACCGAACCGTCGGCGGCGCGGGCGATCATCGACAGCGCCGCCGGCTCGATCCGCGCCCCTTCCTGCTCGGCGATGCGGGCGAAGTGGCTGGCCAGCGTCTCGCCCTCCACCCGCCGCAGGTCGAAGCGCTGGCAGCGCGACAGCACCGTCACCGGCACCTTGCGGATCTCGGTGGTGGCGAAGATGAACTTCACATGCTCCGGCGGTTCCTCCAGCGTCTTCAACAGGGCGTTGAAGGCGGCGGTGGACAGCATGTGGACTTCGTCGATGATGTAGATCTTGTAGCGGGCGCTGGTCGGCCGGTAACGCACGCCGTCGAGGATCTCGCGGATGTCGTTGACGCCGGTGCGGCTGGCGGCGTCCATCTCCAGCACGTCGACGTGCCGGTCCTCGGAAATGGCGGTGCAGTGCTGGCAGACGCCGCAGGGGGTGACGGTCGGCCCGCCGCTGCCGTCGGCGCCGATGCAGTTGAGCGCGCGGGCGATGATGCGGGCGGTGGTGGTCTTGCCCACACCGCGCACGCCGGTCAGCACATAGGCCTGGGCCAGCCGGCCCGACGCGATGGCGTTGGACAGGGTGCGCACCAGTGCCTCCTGCCCGATCAGGGTGGAGAAGTCGCGCGGCCGGTATTTGCGGGCGAGGACGCGGTAAGCCGCCGGGGCGGGATTGGTCTCTGGCAGAGAAGTGTCTGTCATCGCCGCCGGCCGGAACCGCAGGGAAAGGGGTGGAAGACTGGACGGCGACCCGGACCGAAACTCGTTACGGCTGCTTCCTTCCGGACCTGACCGGGTTGGCGAGGAGCCCGTCCACCGCCAGCCTTCCGACGCGGTTATATCAGGAGAGCGGGGGAGCAATGCAAGACCTTAAGATTTTCTTGTGAAAAAGGTGGGGCGAGACGTACCGGCGGCTTGCAACTTCCGGTAGGATGCGGCGTTCTCCAGGGCGGGCGTGTGTCCGCCACCGCCTGTTCTGCCGCCGGTTCCAGCATGACGACCACCCGGGTGATCCTGGCGCTTGCCGCCCTGTTCATCGCCGCCCTTCTGGCGGCCTGGGGGGTATTCGTGGTTTCCGACCGGGCCCGCAACCTCGAAACCGCCCGTGGCGAGCTGCTGGTGATGGCCGAACTGCTGGAGGAACACGCCCATCGCACGCTGGAGGCCGCCGACCTGCTGCTGCTGCGCCTGAAGGCCGAGGTGGAGGGACGCGGCCTCGATCTCCAGCAGGACGACACCGCCGGCTTCGCCCATCTGTCCTCCATCGCCGCCACCCTGCCGCAGGTGGCGTCGCTGTGGGTGCTGGGGCCTGACGGCGCGGTGCTGGCCAATTCCCTCAGCCCGACACGGGAGGGGGCGTCGCTGGCCGATCGCGAATATTTCTCCGCCTTGCGGGACGGCGCCCCGGCACCTTTCATCGGTGGACTGATGGACCCGCACAGCCGGCGACCGTCGTTCTTCAGCCTCAGCCGGCCGGTACGGACGGCCGACGGCAGCTTCGGCGGCGTGGTGGTGGCGGCCCTGCACCTCGACTACTTCCGCCGCTTCTACCGCGACCTCCACTTGCCGGACGGGTCCACCTTGCTGCTGCTGCGCCAGGACGGCACCCTGCTGCTGCGCGAACCTGAAGTGGACGGATTGGCGGGATCCCGCTTCCCCGCCGGCATCGACGCGCTGACGCCGGCCCGGCCGCATCTGGTGACCACCGAACTGTCGCCAGTGAATGGTCTTGAACGGTTGGTGGTGCGTCAGTTGGTGGCCGATTTTCCAGTTGTGGTGATGGCTTCCCGGCCGCTCGCCACCATCCTGCGCCACTGGCAGGACCGCCTGATCTACACCGGCATCCTGGTGGCGGTGCTGCTGTTGGCGGTGGCGCTGCTGACCCCGGTCGGACTGCGTGCCGTCCGCACCGAGGACCGCCTGCGCCGGGCCCTGGATGCCGCCAACGTCGGGCTGGAGCGCAATGTCGCCCTGCGCACCACCGAGTTGGAAGCCGCCCTGCACGACAAGAACGTGCTGCTGAGCGAGGTCTACCATCGGGTCAAGAACAACCTGCAACTGGTGGAAGCGCTGCTCGCCATGCAGTCGGTACGGCTGAGTGATCCCGAGGCGCGGGAAGCCTTCGCCGCCACCCGTCGGCGCATCCATACTCTCGGGCTGGTGCATCAGCAGTTGCTGCGGGGCGGCGACTTCACCACCCTTGACCTGCGGCGCTTCCTGACCGACCTGTGCGACACCATCGCCATCGGCTTTGCCGCCGAGGACCGCGGCATCGCCATCGCCGTTTCGGCCGACCGTCTCGCCCTTGACCTCGATCGCGCCATTCCCCTCGGCCTGCTGGTGAACGAACTGGTATCCAACACCTTCAAGCATGCGTTTCCCAATGGGGAGGGTGGTACGGTGACGGTCACCGCCAGCCGGCGCGGCAGCGGCGGGCTGATCCTCGACATCCGCGACAGCGGTGTCGGCTGGGCGCCGACGGAGGAGGGCGGCGGCAGCGATGCGGTGCGCACCAGCGGCGACCGCATCATCCGGGCGCTGGTGGCGCAACTGGGGGCGTCGGTGCGGATCACCCGCGACCACGGCACCGACGTTCGAGTGGAAATACCAGGGGTGGAGGATCACCATGGCCGATAAGGATGGCGTGACACGGCCCGACGGATCGCAGCCCAGCGTGCTCATCGTCGATGATGATTTCCTCATTGCCGAATACCTGCGCGAGGTGGTGGAGGACGCCGGCTGCCGCGTCTGCGCCACCGCCTCCACCGCCGAGGACGCGGTGGCCGAGGCCCTGCGCCACAAGCCCGATGTGGTGCTGATGGACGTCCGCCTGCGGGGGGACGGGGACGGCGTCGATGCCGCCATTCGCATTCACGCCCGTCTGGGGGCGCCGGTGGTGTTCATCACCGGCTCCAACGAACCCGAGACGCTGCGCCGCATCCACGCCGATCATCCGCGCGGCATCCTGGTCAAGCCGATCCTGCCGGAACAACTGGTCGCCTCCCTGCGCGATGTCATCGAGGGCTGACGGCCCTCCTGGTCATCTCTGGCTGATGGCCCTGGCGGCGGCGGCGGCGGCGGGCTAGAACGGCCGCCCAAGGTCCGCAACCGCCGCAAGGGTTCCGCCGGCATGCCCAGCCCCGACGCCATCACCGCCGCCTTCCGCGAGCATGGCGGCAACCTCGCCGCCGCCGCCACCGTCTTCGGGCGTCCGCGCGGCGACTGGCTGGACCTGTCCACCGGCATCACGCCGCGCCCCTATCCCCTTCCGCCACTGCCCGCCGAGGCCTGGACCCGCCTGCCGGAGCCGGCCGACCTCGCCCGCTTGCTCGATGCCGCCCGCGGCGGCTATGCCGTCGCCGATGCGGCGGCCGTGGTGGCGGCGCCGGGCACCCAGGCGCTGATCCAATGGCTCCCCCGACTGCGTGGGCCGGGACGGGTGGCGGTGGTCGGCCCCACCTACGGCGAGCATGGTCGCGCCTGGGCCGCCGTCGGCCACACGGTGCGCGACCCGCTGACGCTGGACACGGTGGAGACGGAGGCCGCCGCCGGGCGGCTGGACGTGGCGGTGGTGGTCAATCCCAACAACCCCGACGGCCGCCGTCACGACCCCGACCGCCTGCGCGCCCTGGCGGCCCGGCTGACTTCGGGCGGCGGCTGGCTGGTGGTGGACGAGGCTTTCGCCGACGTCACGCCGGAGCTGTCGCTGTGCCCGCACGCCGGGGCAACCGGGCTGCTGATCCTGCGCTCGCCGGGAAAATTCCATGGCCTTGCCGGCCTGCGCCTCGGCCTCTGTGCCGGCGATGCGGCGGTGGTGGAGGCCCTGCGCGCCGCCCTAGGCCCTTGGGCGGTGAGCGGCCCGGCGCTGGTGGTGGGCACGGCGGCACTGGCCGATCTGGCCTGGGCGACGGCGGCGCGACGGTGGCTGAAGGCCCAGGCCGCCGCCCTCGACGGGGTGCTGACGGCGGCCGGGCTGACGGTGGCCGGCGGCACCAGCCTGTTCCGGCTGGTGGAGACGCCGGACGCGGCGGCGGTCTTCACCCGCCTGTGCCACGCCGGCATCCTCAGCCGCCCCTTCGCCTATGCCCCGACATGGCTCCGCCTCGGCTTGCCGGAGGACACGGCCGGGCTCGACCGTCTGGCGGCAGCTTTGGCGGAGCGGGAGTAGACGGCCCGCCTCTCAGCGGTCGGTCAGGCCAAGAACGTCGGCCATGGTGTAGAAGCCGGGCGCCCGGCCGTCGCACCACAGGGCGGCGCGCACCGCGCCCTTGGCGAAGACACCGCGGTTGGACGCCTTGTGGGTCAGCTCCAGGCGCTCGCCCTCGGCGGCGAAGACCACCGTGTGGTCCCCCACGACATCGCCACCGCGCAGGGTGGCGAAGCCGATGGCGCCGGCCGGGCGGGGGCCGGTGTGGCCTTCCCGCGCCCAAACCGCCGCCTCGTCCAGCGCCACGCCACGCCCGGCGGCGGCGGCGCGGGCGAGGCCAAGCGCCGTGCCCGAGGGGGCATCCACCTTGTGGCGATGGTGCATCTCGACAATTTCGATATCGTAATCAATCCCGAGGGTGGCCGCCACCCGCTGGGTGAGGGCGAACAGCAGGTTGACGCCGACGCTCATGTTGGGCGCCATGACGATGGCGGCATGGTTGGCGAGGGCGCGGATTTCCGCCTCGTGCGCCGCCGTCATGCCGGTGGTGCCGATCACCAGGGCGGTGCCGTGCTCGGCCGCGAGGTGGGCGTGGGCAAGGGAAGCCGCCGGGGTGGTGAAGTCGATCACCGCATCGGCGGCGGCGAACAACGCCGCCGGATCGTCGCCAATGAGAGCCCCCGCCGGCTCCGACCCCACCAGCAGGCCGATGTCCTGGCCAAGATGCGGCGCGCCCGCCGGTTCGGTGCCGCCGGCGAGGGCGGCACCGTCGGTGTTCAGGACTTCCTGCACCAGCATGCGGCCCATGCGGCCGGCGCAACCGACGATTCCGATCTTCATGGCGGGCGTTCCTGTCGTGTAAAGGGGTGGTGCTGCGCTTATACCACGCGCACCGAACACCACAACCGCCCCCCGCGCCCACACCCCGCCACAGGATCCCGCCATGACCGACGTGCTGTCCGATACCTCCACCCTCACCCAACTCGGCCGCGATACCCGCTATGAGTACGACACCGCCAACCCGAAGCTGCTGGAACGCTTCCCCAACCCCATGAAAGCCGCCAAGGGCCGATCGGTGGTCAAGGTGGTGGCGCCGGAGTTCACCTCGCTGTGCCCGCTCACCGGCCAGCCCGACTACGCCACCATCGTTGTGGAATACACGCCGCGCGACTGGTGCCTGGAGAGCAAGAGCTGGAAGGTTTACCTGATGTCCTTCCGCAACATCGGCGAGTTCCACGAAAGCTGCATCACCCGCATGCACACCGACCTGATCGCCCTACTCGACCCTGCGTGGTTGGTGATCGAGGGGCAGTTCACCCCGCGCGGCGGGATTTCGTTCTGGCCGCGCATCGAATACCGCCGCGAGGAATGAGGGGTGGGGGTGGGTATTTTGTATGCCCTCAGGCGCCGGCCGGCCGCTCCTCGCGGCCTTGGCTCCCGCCGCATACGCGGCGGCGCGCGGTCGCGCTTGCCAAACTGCCGTGAGCTGCGCTCACAGCAATTTGGTTTTATTCCGCCTTGAACGGCCGTGCCAGCAGGGTCTGGATGGTGGCATCGAGGTCGGCGCCGTGGTTGAGCACCGCATCGACGGCGGCGCAGATCGGCATGTCCACCCCCAGCCGGGCCGCCAGCGCCACCACCGCCGAGGCGGTGTGCACCCCTTCCGTCACCGCCTTGCGGCCGGCGAGGATGTCGGCCAGGGCCTTGCCCTCGCCCAGCGCGAAGCCGAGGGAGTAGTTGCGGCTCTGCAACGATGACGCGGTGAGCATGAGGTCGCCCAGCCCCGACAGGCCCATCAGCGTTTCCGGCCGGCCGCCCTTGGCGACCGCCAGCCGGCTGATCTCCGCCAGGCCGCGGGTGAGCAGGGCGGCGCGGGCGTTGTCGCCCAGCCGCCGGCCCTCGACGATGCCGCTGGCGATGGCCATGACGTTCTTCACCGCGCCGCCGATCTCGGCGCCGACGCGGTCGCCCGACCAGTAGGGGCGGAAGGTGGCGGTGCCGATGGCCTCCACCAGCGCCCGGCCCAGCCATTCGTCGTCGCAGGCGAGGGTCACCGCCGTCGGCAGGCCGCGCACCACCTCGGCCGCGAAGGTGGGGCCGGACAGCACCGCCACCGGCACGTCGGCCGGCAGCGCCTCTTCCACCGCCTCGTGCATCAGCAGGCCGCTCGCCTGTTCGATGCCCTTGGCGCAGATCACCGCCGGCACGCCGGTCGGCCAGCGCGGCGCCAGCAGGGCGCAGACGCCGCGCAGGTGCTGCGCCGGGGTGACCATCAGCACCGCGTCGGCGGCCAGGGCGTCGATGGCCTCGGTGGTCGCGTGGATGCGGGGGTCGAGGGCGACGCCGGGCAGGTAGTCCGGGTTCTCGTGGCGGCGGTTGATGGCCTCCACCACCTGCGGCTCGCGCGCCCATACCACCACGTCGCGCCCGGCCCGCCGCAGGGTCTGCGCCAGCGCCGTGCCCCAGGCGCCGCCTCCGATCACGCCGATACGCTGCATGGGGTTTCTCCCGCTTCCTTTGGACTAGCCTCGTGGAGACAGGGTTTACGGCCTCCCGGCCTAGGCCGCAAGGCATCGGGCGGGGGGTCTTGTCATTGCCGGCCCCGTGGGGCAGAAACAGGGTCGGCTCACGAGGACGACGAACGCATGCCCATCCTGGTCACCGGCACCGCCGGCTTCATCGGCTTCCACACCGCCCGCCGCCTGCTGGCCGCCGGGCAGACGGTGGTCGGCCTCGACGTGGTGAACGACTACTACGACACCCGCCTGAAGGAAGCCCGTCTCGCCCTTCTGAAGCAGGATCCGGGCTTCACCGAAGCGCGCATGGACCTGGCCGACCGCGACGGGGTACTGGCGCTGTTCGCCCAGCATCGTTTCGACCGGGTGATCAATCTGGCGGCCCAGGCGGGTGTGCGCTACAGCGTCGAGAACCCCTTCGCCTATGTCGATTCCAACCTGGTCGGCTTCGTCAACCTGCTGGAGGCGTGCAAGCGCACCGGCACCGGGCATCTGGTCTATGCCTCCACCAGTTCGGTGTTCGGCGCCAATACCGCCATGCCGTTCCACGAAAGCCAGTCCACCGCCCACCAGATGAGCCTTTACGCCGCCACCAAGAAGGCGAACGAGGTGATGGCCCACTCCTACGCCCATCTGTTCGGCCTGCCCTGCACCGGACTGCGGTTCTTCACGGTCTACGGACCGTGGGGGCGGCCGGACATGGCGCTGTTCAAGTGGGCGCGGGCGATCCTGGCCGGCGAACCGATCG
>JAEWWF010000191.1 GCA_023396465.1 Pseudomonadota bacterium | reverse complement strand
CCGCCCGGCCAGCGCCGCCGCCTCCGGCCCCGCCACCAGCCGCGCCCGCAGCACCGGCAGTCCCTTGGGCAGACGGCGGGCGACGCCGGTGGTGTCGTCGCCGATCAGCACCACCGCATCGGCGCGGGCCAGGCCCTCCCCCAGCGGTTCGCGCAAGGGACCGGCGGGGATGACGCGGCGGTTGCCGAAGCCGTAGCCGCCGTCCACCACCACCAGCGACAGGGTTTTCGCCAGGGTCGGGTTCTGGTGGCCGTCGTCCATGACAATGACCCGGGCACCAGCCGCGACGGCGGCGCGGGCGCCGTCCGGCCGACGGCGGGCGACCCAGGTGGGGGCGCGGGCGGCCAGCAGCAGCGCCTCGTCGCCCACCTCGTCGGCGGTGTGCTGGTCCGGCTCCACCCGCAGCGGCCCTGCCTCCGAGCCGCCATAGCCGCGGGTGAGGAAATGGGCGCCGTCGAGGAGGGCCACCAGCGCCAGACACACCGGCGTCTTGCCGGCACCGCCGGCGGTGATGTTGCCGACGCAGACCACCGGCACCCCGGCTTCGGCCGGCACCGTGCGTGCCCGCCGCCAGCGGCCGGCGGCGGCATAGAGCAGGGCGGCCGGCTCCAGCAGGCGGGTGAGGCCGGTCTCGGTTCGCCAGAACTCAGGCGCGTGCATGGGCCGCCTGCCGTTCCGCCGTGTCGAGCAGTGGTGCCAGACGGTCGAGCACCCGCTCCAGCACCACCATTTCCTGGGTCGCGAAATCGTGGCCGCGGTCGGCCAGCCCCTGGCGCTCGCGCGCGTCGTGCAGCAGGCGTCCGACGGTCAGGGCCAACTCGCCCTCGCTGCCCACTTGCAGGGCGGCGCCGCCGGTGACCATGCGGCGGGTCATTTCGGCGAAGTTGTCCATGTGCGGCCCCATGACCACGGCACAGCCCAGGCGGGCCGCCTCCAGCGGGTTCTGGCCGCCCTGGCCGATGAGCGACTTGCCGATGAACACCACCGGCGCCAGACGGTAGAACAGGCCCATCTCGCCCATGGTGTCGGCGAGGTAGAGGTCGGTGCCCGCCTCCGGCATGTCGCCGCGCGAGCGTTGGGCGACGCGCAGGCCCTCCGCTTCCAGCTCGGCCCGTACCTCGTCGCCGCGATGGGCGTGGCGCGGCACCACCAGGGTCAGCAGGCCGGGATGGCGCTCCACCAGGGACCGGTGCAGGCGCGCTGCCATGGCTTCCTCGCCGGCGTGGGTGCTGGCGGCCAGCCATGCCGGCCGGTCGCCGATCAACCGCCGCAGCCGGAGCAGGGTGTCCTCGTCGGCGGGCAGCGGCGGCGCCGCAAACTTGAGATTGCCGAGGCAGTCGCAGACCGGGGCGCCCAGGTGACGCAGGCGCTCGGCGTCGTCGGCGGTTTGTCCGAGGCAGAGGGTGAACGCGCCGAGCAACGTCCCGATCAGGCCCGGGAACCGCTGCCATGACCGGAACGAGCGGTCGGACACGCGGCCATTGAGCAGGACCAGCGGCAGCCGCCGGTGGCCGATCTCGGTGATCATGTTGGGCCAGAACTCGCTTTCCGCCCACAGCACCAGATCGGGCCGCCAGTGGTCGAGGAAGCGGCGCACGAAGGTGATGCGGTCCACCGGAACGTACTGATGCAGGCAGCCGTCCGGCAGCCGGTCCGCCATCATGCGGGCGGAGGTGACGGTGCCGGTGGTCAGCAGCACGGTCAGGCCCGGCCGCGTCTCGCGCAGATGACGCAGCAACGGCAGCATGGACAGGCTTTCACCGACGCTGGCGGCATGAACCCACGCCAATGGTCCCGGCGGGCGGCGCAGCGAGGCATGGCCGCGCCGTTCCGGGAACCGCTGCGGGTCTTCCTTGCCGGCCGCGCGGCGGCGGCCGAGATAGAGGTCGATCACCGGCCCACCGAGGGTGGTGAGACCGCGATAGAGGCTGATCAGCATGGCGCCGCCGCCTCTTGCCGCGCCGGCGAGTCCGCCGATCCGGCGTCGGGCGGCGGCTCCGGCTCGGTGGTCGGGCGGCCGACGCGGCGGTCGGCCTCGGCGGTGAGGGCGTTCATGCGCGCCTCCAGTTCCGCCCGCAGGTGCTCGATGACGGCGGCATCGGCGTCACGCGGCACGGTCAGCGGTTCGCCCCACACGAACACGCCGCCGCTGAACGGCAGCGGCACCATGAAGCGGTCCCAGGTGTCGAGCAGGCGGCGGCGGCGGGCGGCGTAGGCGAGCGGGATCACCGGCGCGCCGGACATGCGGGCGATGTGGATGACGCCATCGGTGGCGCGCTGGCGCGGGCCGCGCGGACCATCGGGGGTGATGCCGACGTTCTCGCCGTTCCTCAACGCCTTCAGCATCACCCGCAAGGCGCCGGAGCCGCCACGGGTGGACGAGCCGGCGGCGGTCTGGATGCCGAAATGTGCGGCGGTGCGGGCGATCAACTGGCCGTCGCGGTGCTGCGAGATCAGCATGTGAATGGGCTGCGAGGCCGGCCACGCCTTCATCATCATCAGCAAGCGGCCGTGCCAGAACGCCAGGATGATGGGCTTGCCGGCGTCCCAGAAGCCATCCGGGTGCTGGCGGCCAATCACCTCCCAGCGGCCGGTGGCGAACACCAGGGTGATGTAGCGGGCCGCGAGGCGGCAGAGACGGTCGCGGACGCGATCGCTCTTCAGGTATTTCTTGATCCACGCCCCGACTCCGCCACGACGGCGCCGTTGCTGCGGGTCCCCGTCGGAGGGGGCGATGTGGTGACTGGTCAAGGCCGGACGGCTATCCGTTGCGGACGAACCCGGACCTTACCACGCCCCGCCCAAGGGTCAACGCAAACAGGACACGCCGGAGTCGCCGTGGCTTGACATCCGTCGCCGTGGGGGTAGTCTTCTGACCGTCATCGGGGAGTAGCCGCCCTCCATCGCGAGAGGGGGCCGCGTCAACAGACTTGGAAACGGCGGCGGGAGACTGTCGCTTCCATGGCGCGGACAGGCCGCACAGGCGGCCCTGGCGAGACCTTTGACCGGACGCTTCCGGGGCCTCAGGGGCCGGGCGGGGCGCGTTCGGTCATGGGTTTCAGCCGCCCGGCCCCTCGGAACGGATCGCAATGAACGGCCTACTCGTATCCACCGGCGTCGTGGCGCTGGCGGAAATCGGCGACAAGACGCAGCTGCTGGCGCTGGTGCTGGCCTGCCGCTGGCGCAAGCCCATTCCCATCATCCTCGGCATCTTCGTCGCCACCCTGGCGAACCATGCCGCCGCCGCCCTGGTCGGCGTGACGGTGACCGAGTTCCTCGGCCCGCAGACGCTGAAGTGGCTGCTTGGCCTCGGCTTCCTCGCCATGGCCGGATGGATGTTCGTGCCCGACACGCTCGACGATGCCGAGGGCGAGCCGCGCGCCGCCAAGTACGGGCCGTTCCTGGCGACGCTGGTCACCTTCTTCCTGGTGGAGATCGGCGACAAGACCCAGATCGCCACCGTCGCCCTGGCGGCGGAGTTCCAGAACCTGTGGCTGGTCACTCTCGGCACCACCATCGGCATGATGATCGCCAACGTGCCGGTGGTGCTGGTCGGGAACACGGCCGCCGGGCGTATCCCGCTCGGGCTGGTGCGCGGCGTCTCGGCGGCGCTGTTCGCGGTGCTCGGGGTGATGGCGCTGGTGTGGTGAGCCGGGTGAACGGTGGTAGCCCCTAGGACGGCAATTTGTCCGGGGTGCGGATGAAGATCACCACCCCGGCCTGGGTGGCCTCTGCCGCTGCCGGTTCCACCGCCAGCAGGCCATGCAGATGGCCGTCTCGGCGGATCAGCAGCGCCGGACGGCCATTGGCCGTGCAGGGGTGGAGCGCGAAGGGGCCGAACTTGCCCTGAAGGCCGCACAGGAAGCGCGCGACCCTGTCACCGCCAACGATGACGTTGAGGGCCGCCGCCACCTTGCCGCCGCCATCGTTCCAGGCTTCCGCGTCGGCGGTCAGCAGGGCGGCGAGGCCGTCGACGTCGCCGCCGGTGAGGGCCTGGGCGAAACGGGCCACCAGCATCGCATGGGCGGCGGCGTCGACGGCGAAGCGCGGCGCCTGCTCCCCCAGGCGGCGGCGGGCGCGGCTGACCAACTGGCGGCAGGCGGTCTCGTTGCGCCCCAGCACGGCGGCGAGGCGGGCATAGCCGCACTCGAACAACTCGTGCAGCACATAGGCGGCGCGCTCGGCCGGGTTCAACCGCTCCATCATCAGCAGCAGGGCGAGGGAGACCTCTTGCGCCCGTTCCAGGTGGTCCTCCGGCGGCGGTGCCACGGCGGAATGGTCTGGCGTCTCCACCAGCGCCGGCTCCGGCACCCACGGCCCGACATAGCCGCCATGACGACGCGGTGCCGTCTTGAGACGGTCGAGGCAAAGGCGGGTGCAGGCGGTGACCAGCCACGCCTCGGCATCGCGCACCGGCTCGGCTGCGTCCACCGCCGCCCGTTGCCATCGCAGCCAACAATCTTGCACCGCGTCGTCGGCATCGGCGCGGATGCCGAGCATGCGATAGGCGAGGCTCCACAGCCGGCGGCGGTGGGGCTCGAAGGCGGCCAGCGCCGCCTCCGTCCCGGGAAGGGTCGCCGACTCAGGCATGGATGGCGTCGGCCTTCGTCGCTGCCGCCGTTGCCGCCGTTGCCGCCACCGGCGGATGACGATAGGCCGCGAGGCCCAGCCGGTTCCAGGCGTTGATGGCGGCGACGGCATAGCTCAGGCGGCTGATCGCGGCGTCGTCGAAGTGCTGGCGTAGGTCCGCCAGGACGGCATCGCGGGCGGCCTCGTCGGGATCGGCGGCGGTCAGGGTCTCGGCCCACGCCAGGGCGGCACGCTCAGGTTCGGTGAACAGCGGGCTGTCGCGCCATGCCGCCACGGCATCCACCCGCGCCGAACTGTCGCCTTCTTCCAAAGCCTCGCGGCCGTGCATGGCGATGCAGAAGTGGCAGCCGTTCATCTGCGATACCCGCAGGTCGAGCAGATGGCGCAGGCGGGCCGTTACCGCCCCGCCCGTCAGCTTGGCGCTGAGGCCCAGCAGTGCCTGTATCAAGTCGGGGGTGAGGGAGGAATGATCAAGAACCATGCGGTTGGCCATGGGGCGTCTCCTGTTGTCGGAATGACCGGCGGGCTGCCGGCCTCACCCCAAGGACGACGCAGGGGGAGCGGATGTGACAGGGTCGACGGCAAATCTCATACCGCCATGCTCCAGCATTGATTTGTGAAAGGCGAGCGTTTACCTCTTTCTCAATCCAAAGGAGGCGCCACCGCTACCTTCGGATGAGGGGCGGCCGGGGATTTCGGCCGGATTAAGCAAGGGGAGTTTGGGGAATGAGTGTTCCGGATATTTTGATCAAGTACCCTGCCGTGCTGACCAACAAGGATTGGCAGAAGAAGAAGGGGCCCTTCGCCAAGCTGGCCGGCAAGACCGGCGTCGGCGAAACGCTCCAGGCCTGCGAGAAGGCGTGGGCGGCGGTCGACTGGTCGGTGTTCGACCTCGATCAGGCGCGCAAGAAGGGCCGCAAGGCGGTACGCGATGGGTTCAAGGTCGCCCAAGCGGAATACAAGAAGTCGGTGGAGGGGCTGCGCAAGGCCCTGATGGCCGCCAGCGCCGCCGCCGACAAGGCCGCCGCCGCCTTCAAGAAGAACAAGCTGATCCCGAGCAGCGCCACCAAGGCCGCCGCCGATATCAGCAAGACGGCGCAGCTCATGCTGGTGGCCACCAAGTCCATCGACATGAAGGAGTTCGAGGCCCTGGCGGCGCGGTACGACCGGATCGATAAAATCAACTCCTACGAGGCACTTCGCAAGGATAAGGAAATCCTCAAGGACTTTCTTGTTTTCGCCAAGAAGGAATATTCTCTGGAGAACTACATGTTCCTGGAGCAGAGCGAAAAGACCAAAGTGACCGAGAAGAACGCTCAGGCGGTCTATGATGCCTATATCTCCAGCTCATCCAAGTACCAGCTGAACATCAGCAATAAGGTCCGCAAAGCCTACGAGGAGTGCATGGCGCAGAAGACCTGGGGCGACATGGACGCGGTGATGGATAAGGTTCGCAACGAGGTCATCGGCAACCTGCTTGACACCCTGATCCGCTTCAAGGCCGAGGCCTGATCCAACCGACGGGAGACCTGACCACATGACCCGCATCATCGTTGCCGGCGCCACCGGCTGGACCGGGCGCGCCGTGGCGGAGGCCGTGCTGGCCGCCGACGATCTCACCCTGGTGGGCGCCGTGGCGCGCTCCGCCGCCGGGCGCGACCTGGGCGACGTGCTGGGCCGGCCGGCTCCCCTCGGCCTGACGGTCGCCGCCACGGTGGAGGAGGTGCTGGCGGCGGCGCCGGCCGACGTGCTCATCGACTACACCAAGCCGGGGGTGGTGAAGGGGCATGTGCTGGCGGCGGTGGCGCGCGGCGTGGCGGCGGTGGTCGGCACCTCCGGCCTGACGGCGGAGGATTTCGCCGAGATCGACGCGGCGGCGCGGGCGCAGGGGGTGGGCGTGGTGGCGTCGGGCAACTTCGCCCTGACGGCGGCGCTGCTCAGCCACTTCTCGCTGATCGCGGCGCGCTACATCGAGCACTTCGAGATCATCGACTATGCCAAGGCCGCCAAGCCCGACGCCCCCTCCGGCACCGCCCGCGAACTGGCGGAGCGCCTGGGCGACGTGCGCCGGCCGGCGCTGGGCCTGCCGCTCGATCAGGTCACCGGCTCGCGCGAGGCGCGCGGCGGCACCATCAACGGCGTGCAGGTCCACTCGGTCCGCCTGCCGAGCTTCGCCGCCACCGTCGATGCCCTGTTCACGGTCGGCAACTCGCGCCTGAAGATCACCCACGACGCCGGTGCCGACGCCACCATCTACGCCGACGGCACCCTGCTGGCGGCGCGGCGGGTGAAGGACGTCACCGGCGTGGTGCGGGGGCTCGATACCCTGCTGTTCGGCGGCTGAGAGCGGCCGGCGCGGCTTACCGCACCGCCCGGCCGTCGAGCCCCGCCAGCACGCCATACAGGTCGGGCCGGCGGTCGCGGAACAGGCCCCAGGCGGCGCGGTAGGCGCGCACGTCTTCCAGGTCGAAGGTGGCGGTCAGCACCGTTTCCTCGCTGCGGTCGGCTTCGGCCACCTTGGCGCCGGTGTGGTCGGCGATGAACGACGAGCCGTAGAAGGTGAGGCCGCAACTCGCCCCCTGCTCCGCGCCGACGCGGTTGGAGGCCACCAGCGGCATCAGGTTGGCGCCGGCGTGGCCCTGCATCACCCGCTGCCAGTGCGGCATGCTGTCGATGCTGGCGTCGTGCGGCTCCGACCCGATGGCGGTGGGGTAGAACAGGATCTCGGCGCCCAGCAGGGCCATGGCGCGGGCGCATTCCGGGAACCACTGGTCCCAGCAGATGCCGCAGCCGATGGTGGCATAGCGCGTCTTGAAGACCTTGAAGCCGGTGTCGCCGGGCGAGAAGTAATACTTTTCCTCATACCCCGGCCCCTGCGGGATGTGGCTCTTGCGGTAGAGGCCAAGGTTGGTGCCGTCCGCATCCAGCACCGCCAGCGAATTGTAGAACGCCTGGCCGCAGCGTTCGTAGAAGCTGAACGGCAGCACCACTTCCAGCTCCTTCGCCAGAGCGGCGAAACGGGCCAGCGGCGGATTGTCCTCCACCGAGCGGGCGAGGGCGAAATAACGCGGGTCCTGGTCCTTGCAGAAGTAGGGGGTTTCGAACAGTTCCTGCAGCAGGATGATCTGGGCGCCCTGCGCATGGGCCTTGCGGACCATGGCCTCCGCCTTGTCGAGGGTCTCCTCCGACCCGGTGGCGCAGGCGAACTGGGTGGCGGCGACGGTGACCTTGGTCATGGTGTCGGGTGTCCTCGTGTGGCGGATGCGGCGCGCATATGGGGCGGCAGGGGCGGCCGTCAAGCCTTGGGCTGCTGGGTGATGCAGTGGATGTTGCCGCCGCCGACGGCGACTTCGAAGGCCGGCACCACCACCACCTCGCGGTCGGGGAAGGCGGCGCGCAGCACGGCGGCGGCGTCCTTGTCCTCGGGAACGTCGAAGCCCGGCATGACGATGCCGCCGTTGGCGATGTAGAAGTTGACGTAGGACAGCGCCATGCGGTGGCCGCGCGCGTCCAGCCGGCGCGGCACCTGCGGCAGGTCGATCACCTCGATGCGGCGGCCCTGGGCGTCGCGCGCCTCGCGCAGGCGGTCGCGGTTGTCGGCGAGCGTCGCCGTGTCGGGGTCGGCGGGGTCGGTGGCGGTGACCATCAGCACCTTGCCCGGCGCCGCGAAGCAGGAGACGTTGTCGACGTGGCCGGTGGTCTCGTCGTTCTCCAGCCCCTTGCCGAGCCAGATGACCGTCTCGACGCCGAGGAAGGCCTTCAGGTGCGCCTCGTGGTCCTCGCGCGTCAGGTGGGGGTTGCGTTCGGGGTCGAACAGGCATTCCTCGGTGGTCAGCAGGGTGCCCTGGCCGTCGACATGGACCGAGCCGCCCTCCAGGATCTGCGGCCCGACGAACCGCCGGGCGCCGGTGTGGGCGAGGATGCGGCCGGCCAGCCGGGCGTCGTTCTCGAAGCCATCGTAGATCAGTCCCCAGGCGTTGAAGCCCCAGTCGACGCCGACCAGCTCGCCGTTCGGACCTTTAAGGAACAGCGGCCCGGTGTCGCGGGTCCAGCTGTCGTCGATGGGCCAGGCGATCACCTCGATGCCGTCGCCGAGGTGGCGGCGGGCGGTGTCGGCATCCTCCGGCCGCGCCACCATGGTCACCGGCTCGAAGCGGGCGATGGCGCGGGCGACGGCGGTGTACGCCTCGTATGCGGCCGGCAAGCCGTTGTCCCACGCCTCGCCGCGGCAGGGCCACGCCATCCAGCAGCGGGCGTGCGGCTCGAATTCGGCCGGCATGCGAAAGCCGAGGTCGGCGGGGGTTTTCATGGGGGGATGCTCCGCGGCGGTCAGTCACGAGCCGCCAGCCAAACACCGACGACCGGGGGTGGTCAAGGCCCGCCGCAATGAGGACATTTGCGCGGGCGTTGATCCCGATGGGGCCTTTGATGGATAATCAGGCGCCGCAAAAGGGGGAGAGGGCCGGCCAACGATGCCGGCGCATAGGGACTTGATGGTGACCAGCGACCAGTCCGTAACCGCGACGCCGCCCAGCGACCGGGAGTCCGACGACCCCGGCTATGCCGCCATGAGCGCCCGCGTGGCCGGCCGCAACATCAACCCGCAAACCCTGCTGGCGACGGATTACCTTAACCATTTCAACGAGATCATCATGCTCCTTGAAATGGTTCCGGACATGCCGGACATGCTGGAGGATTGTCGTGCCTGGGCGCCCAAAAGCTACCCCGAGCACTTCCGCGACTCCTCGTTCTCCGACAAGGATCTGGCCATCGCCGCCTACGAGCACGCGCCGGCCCGCTTCCGTGATCCCTTTGAACAGACCATCGGCCAGATGAACGAACTGGTGATGCTGACCATGGATCGCATGGAAGAAGTGCTCGAAGACCCCGAGCAGCTGCGCACCCGCGGCAAGACCGCCAGCCGCGCCCTGCAACGGCTCATCGACGTGGCCAGCGCCATCATCCATGGCAATGAAATCGCCCTGCATCAGGACGAGATCGACCAACTCATGGGGATATAGCGGCGGAATGCCGTGGATGCGGGGCGTCGTCCCCGGCATCCACGGACCTTACCGCTGGCGCGACCCGCCACCACGGCCTCAGTCGAGGCCGGTGATCTGGGGCGGCCTCAGTCGAGGCCGGTGATTCGAGACCGCCTCAGTCGAGGCCGTGGCGGCCCATTTCAAGGAACTTGTCGCGGCGCTTGGCCCGCAGCACGCCGCCCTCGGTGGTGATGAGGGCCGACAGGTGGCGGTCCAGGCAGTCGCCGACCGCGTCGACGGCGCTGCGGCGCGATCGGTGGGCGCCGCCCAGCGGTTCCGGCACGATCTCGTCGATGACGCCCAGGCGGTGCAGATCCTGGGCGGTCAGCTTCAGCGCCTCGGCGGCGGCCTGGGCCTGATCGCCGGAGCGCCACAGGATGCCGGCGCAGCCTTCCGGGCTGATGACGGAATAGATCGAATGTTCCAGCATCATCACCACGTTGGCGGCCGCCAGCGCGATGGCGCCGCCGGAACCGCCCTCGCCGATGATGCAGGAAATCAGCGGCACCCGGATGTCGAGGCAGGTTTCGATGGCGCGGGCGATGGCCTCGGCCTGGCCGCGCTCCTCCGCCGCCACGCCGGGATAGGCGCCGGCGGTGTCGACCAGGGTGATGACCGGCAGGCGGAACTTGTCGGCCATGCGCATCAGGCGGCGGGCCTTGCGGTAGCCGTCGGGCATCGCCATGCCGAAGTTGTGCCGCACCCGCGTCTCGGTGTCGTGGCCTTTCTCCTGGCCGATCACCATGACGCTGCGGCCACGGAACCGTCCGACGCCGCCGACGATGGCCTCGTCCTCGGCATAGGTACGGTCTCCAGCCAGCGGCTGGAAATCCTCGATCAACTGGGCGACGTAATCGAGGCAGTGGGGGCGGTCGGGATGGCGGGCCACCTGCGTCTTCTGCCACGGTGTCAGCTTGGCGTAGGTCGCCTTGAGCTGTTTTTCCACCTTGGCCTGAAGTCGGGCGACTTCGTCCGCGATATTGATGCCGTCGTCGTCCGACAGATGGCGCAGATCGGCGATCTTGCCTTCCAACTCGGCGATGGGCTTTTCAAAGTCGAGAAAGTTCATGGCGTCCCGGGTTCGTCCGTGTGCGGCCCAAGGGATAACACAGCCGGCGCGCGGGTGAAGCCCAAAAACGGCAGGGGAGGGTCGCCGGCATGGACCTAGGCGCTGTGCGCACCTCTTGACGGGACCGCCCTGCCGCGGGATTTCCGGGCCGACGTGGACGCATGGAGGCGGCGCGAGGGCGCGGCGGACGGCTGTACTCACGCACCGCCTGCGGGCGGCTCCCGGTCGCCGATGTCCACCCCGTCATAGCCCGCCGCGTCGGCGGGGAAGGCGAGGTCATCCGGCAGTCGCACGGCCTGCAAGCCGTCGCTGTCGAACAGGCTGGTGCGATGCGCCATGGCTGGCCCTTCCGACCGGAGCGGACTTCCCCTCCGCCACTCGAGGGCGACGGAGGGGATCATACGACCTTACTTCCCCAGCGCCTTGATCTGCTCGGCCTTCTTGACCAGCACTTCGGCCTGCTTGATCGAGGCGATGTCGATCAGCTTGCCGTTCAGGGTCACGGCGCCCTTGCCGGTGCGCTGGGCTTCGGCCATGGCGTCCAGGATGGCCTGGGCCTGGGCGACCTCGGCATCGGAGGGGGAGAACAGGTCGTTGGCGAGGTCCACCTGGCTCGGGTGGATGGCCCACTTGCCTTCGCAGCCGAGGATGGCGGCGCGGCGCGCCTGGGCCTTGTAGCCCTCGGCGTCGGAGAAGTCGCCGAACGGGCCGTCGATGGGGCGCAGGCCGTTGGCGCGGGCGGCCACCACCATGCGGGCGATGGCATAGTGCCACATGTCGCCCCAATGGAAGTCGCGGCGACCGTCGTCCAGCGGGTCGGTCAGCACGCCGTAGAGCGGGTTCGGGCCGCCAATGTTCACCGTGCGGGCCTTGGTGGAGGCGGCATAGTCGGCGACGCCGAAGTGCAGGCTCTCGTTGCGCTTGGAGGCGGCGGCGATCTCGTGGACGTTCTGCATGCCGAGCGCCGTCTCGATGATCATCTCGAAGCCGACCCGCTTGCTCCAGCCCTTGGCCTGCTCGATCTGGGTGACCAGCATGTCGAGGGCGTAGATGTCGGCGGCGGTGCCGGCCTTCGGGATCATGATGAGGTCGACCTTGTCGACGCAGGCTTCCAGGATGTCCACCACGTCGCGGTACATGTAGTGGGTGTCCAGGCCGTTGATGCGGATCGACACCGTCTTGCCCGACCAGTCGAGGTCATGCAGCGCCTGGATAATATTCTTGCGCGCCTGCTCCTTCTCGGAGGGGGCAACGGCGTCCTCCAGGTCGAGGAACACCATGTCGGCGTTGCCCTGCGCGGCCTTCTCCAGGAACCGGGTGTTGGAGCCGGGAACGGCCTGTTCGCTGCGATTCAGGCGGGCCGGGGCCTGCTCGACGATGGTGAAGCTCATGCGGAAATCCTCCCAAAAAGCCAGAAATAATATTTCAATCTGCTGCGCCGCAGCGAAACGTTCGGCATTGATGACCGGAATCGGGGAGGGAAGTCAATGGGGGATGCGGACCATCGCCGTTACCCTCTGTTACCGACCGACCGGCGGCCCGACATCCGGCCGTTACGGAAGGGAGCGATCATGGCGGCATCAGGATGTCCACTGTCGCAGGAGCTTCTCATGTCCGCCTCCACCGCCCCCCGTCCCGTCGCCGCCGCTCCTGTCCGGGTGCCGCTGCCGTCGCGGCGGCTGACCGGTCTGGTCATGGCGGCCGCCTTCACCATCCTGACCGTCACCGGGCTGGTCATGTATCTGTGGCCGCCGCGCGAGGTGGCCATGGCCGCCGGCTATACCCTGCTCGGCATGGGCAAGGGGGCGTGGCAGGACATCCACCTCGGGGTGGCGGTGGCCTTCATGGCCTTCGGCCTGCTGCACGTCTGGTTCAACGGCCGCGCCCTGGTGTCCTACGCCAGCCGCAGCGGCGGCCTCGGGCGGGTGCTGGTGACGCTCGGCCTCATGGCGCTGTCGGCGGCGGCGGGGGCGCTGCTGCTGTAGCCGCCGCCTACCCCGCCAGCCGCACCGGCAGCCGCTTGCGGCCCCAGGTGCCGGGCGCGGCCTCGAACACCCCCGGCACCGCCGTACCGCAGGAGGCGCAGGCGCCCGCCGCCGTCAGCCCCCAGTTCCCCAGTTGATACCAGTCGCGCTCGATCAGTAGGGCGCCGCAGCCGGAACACCAAGTGGAGCCGCCCTCGGCGTCGTGGACGTTGCCGGTGTAGACGTAGCGCAACCCCGCCGCCCGGGCGATGCGGCGCGCCCGCGCCAGGGTGGCGGCCGGCGTCGCCGGAACGTCGCGCATGCGGTAGTCGGGGTGGAAGGCGGAAAAGTGCAGCGGCACGTCCGGCCCCAGGTGCTCCGCCACCCAGTCGGCCAGGGTCGTCAGCTCGGCATCGGAGTCGTTGTGGCCGGGGATCAGCAGGGTGGTGATCTCGACCCAGACGTCCGTCTCGTGCGTCAGGTAGGTCAGGGTTTCCAGCACCGGCGCCAGCTGCGCGGTGCAGAGCGAGCGGTAGAAGCCGTCGGTGAAGGCCTTCAGGTCGACGTTGGCCGCATCCATGTGGGCGAAGAAGTCGGCCCGCGCCGCCGGCTCCATATAGCCCGCCGTCACCGCCACCGCCTTGATGCCGCGCGCCCGGCAGGCGTCGGCGACGTCGGTGGCGTATTCCAGGAAGATGACCGGATCGTTGTAGGTGAAGGCGACCGACCGACACCCCAACTCCACCGCCGCCGCCGCGATGCGGTCCGGGCTCGCCTGGTCCTGGAGACGGTCCAGCTCGCGCGCCTTGCTGATGTCCCAGTTCTGGCAGAACCGGCACGTCAGGTTGCACCCCGCCGTGCCGAAGGACAGCACCGGCGTGCCCGGCAGGAAGTGGTTGAGCGGCTTCTTCTCGATGGGATCGACGCAGAACCCCGACGACCGGCCGTAGGTGGTCAGCACCACCGCGTCACCCTCCGCCGCCCGCACGAAACACAGGCCGCGCTGACCGTCGTGCAGCCGGCAGCGGCGCGGGCAGACGCGGCACT
>JAEWWF010000072.1 GCA_023396465.1 Pseudomonadota bacterium | reverse complement strand
AAATACGCACTGTCTAATATTCAAGTTCTGAGGAGTCAATACGTAATCTAGAATTCTTTTTTGGATAAAATAAAGCCCTTCCGCAGGAGAGCAAATTGTACGCGTACCACCGTGTGCCTTCGGAAGTTCAAAGGTTCGATACGAAATGGACTGCCCGCGATTTGTGTAGCCGTAGAAGCGAGTGGCCTTAGGGCTCACGCCCAGTTCTTCAGCGAACTGATCGAATGTCCAGCATGACTCGAACAAGGGGGTCCTCCGGGTACTTTAAGCTCTGCGTTACGCGCAGGAAGCCATAGTTCACTCTAGTTGGCGGCTAGGGCCAAATGGCGGAAGCATTGTATGAACATCGCAATTGACACGATGCGTTGAGCAAGAAACTCCGGAGGACCAGTTCCTACTACCACCGGTCATGCTGACGATCAAGATGCATGTTGATTCGGCTGATGCCGTAGTGGCAAAGGAGGATTGACCCATTCTCGGTCGCTCTTCCACCCCCTTCCCACCCCACCCCAACCTCCGCTACCCTCCCGCCCCATCACCAACAACCGCACCCACGGGAGGGGCATCCCCATGAGTCATCTGCGCACGTACCCCGATGCCGAGGGGTTTTTCGGGAAGTTCGGCGGCAGTTTCATTCCGCCCGAGCTGGTGCCGCACATGCAGGCCGTCACCGATGCCTACCTGCGCATCTCGCGGTCGGCGCAGTTCGTCAATGAACTGCGCCACATCCGCAAGCACTTCCAGGGCCGTCCCACCCCCGTCTCCTACGCCGCCAACCTGTCGGAGCGGCTGAACGGCGCGCGCATCTACCTCAAGCGCGAGGACCTCAACCACACCGGCGCCCACAAGCTCAACCACTGCATGGGCGAGGCGCTGCTCGCCAAGCACATGGGCAAGAAGAAGCTCATCGCCGAGACGGGCGCCGGCCAGCACGGCGTGGCGCTGGCGACGGCGGCGGCCTACTTCGGCATGGAGTGCGAGATCCACATGGGCGAGGTGGACATCGCCAAGGAACACCCCAACGTCGTGCGCATGAAGCTGCTCGGCGCCACCGTGGTGCCGGTCGGGGTCGGCGGCCGCACCCTGAAGGAGGCGGTGGACAGCGCCTTCGTGTCCTACCTGAAGGACCCGGAAACCACCCTCTACGCCATCGGCTCGGTGGTCGGGCCGCACCCGTTCCCCATGATGGTGCGCGACTTCCAGTCGGTGATCGGCGTCGAGGCGCGCGATCAGTTCGCCGAGATCACCGACGGCCGCCTGCCCGATCACGTGGTGGCCTGCGTCGGCGGCGGCTCCAACGCCATGGGCATCTTCGCCGGCTTCATCGACGAGCCCGCCGTCGCCCTGCACGGCGTCGAGCCGCACGGCACGGGCACCGAACTCGGCCAGCACGCCGCCACCATCACCTACGGCGAGGAAGGCGTCATCCACGGCTTCCGCTGCCTGATGCTGAAGGATGCCGAGGGCAACCCGGCGCCGGTGCACTCCATCGCCTCGGGCCTCGACTATCCGGGCGTCGGGCCGGAGCATAGCTTCCTGCACGAAAGCGGCCGGGTGCAGTACGCCGCCGCCTCCGACGAGGACACGCTGAACGCCTTCTACGCCCTGTCACGGCACGAGGGTATCATTCCGGCCCTGGAAAGCGCCCACGCGGTGGCCCACGCCATGAAACTGGCGAAGCAGCGCCCGGCGGGCGAGTGCATCCTGGTCAACATCTCGGGCCGCGGCGACAAGGACATCGACTACGTGGTCGACACCTTCGGCGACGGGCGGGATCGCGCGCTGTTCGGGTGACAGCGGCGGTTTCACCACCAAGACACCAAGACACAAAGAGGCTGCGGCGGGATGGTCGCAGCCTCTTCTTCTTTTCGGCAGGCCAATTCTTGCGCGCGCAGCGCACGGTACTCTCCCTCGCCCGTGACGCCAGGCAAGACCTCCGCCATGTGCACCGCCCTCTTGGTGCCTTCGTGTCTTGGTGGTTGACCCGACCAGAGCCCACCGCCACCATGCCGGCACCCAGCCGGAGGAGCGCATGCAGCCGTTTGACAGCCCCGTCATCGTCGGTGACTACGAGATCCACGTCGTGGTCTCCGATCCGCCCTATTTCGAGAACTGCTACGTCGTGAAGCACGTCCCCTCCGGCGCCCAGGCGGTGGTTGATCCCGGGGATGCGGCGGGGCGGATCGCGGTGCGGCTGGCGGAGAACGGCGGTGCCGATACGGTCGATGCCATCCTGCTCACCCATGGCCACCCGGACCATGTGGCCGGCCTCGCCGCCACGGCGGAGCTGACCGGCGCGGCCGTCCTGGCGCACGAGAACGAGCGGCCGGTGCTGGAGGCGGCGGCGGAGTGGGGCCGGGCGCTGCTCGGCCGGGCGGTGGAGGTGCCGCCGATGGCCTACGTCACCGAAACGGCTCCGCTGCGGGCGGCGGCGACCGCCGTCACCCCCATCGCCACCCCCGGCCATACGCCGGGCGGGGTGTGCTTCGTCTTCCCGGGCTTTGCCTTCACCGGCGACACGCTGTTCAAGGGCGGCGTCGGCCGCACCGACTTCCCCGGCGGCGATCAGGCGACGCTGGTTGCCTCCATCGGTCGCTTCCTGGCCGAGGTGCCGCCGGAAACCCTGCTGTTCTCCGGCCACGGCCCCTATTGGACAGCGCGGGAGGCCCGCCGGTGGTGGACGGTCATGGCGGGGATGATGTGAGCGCCCACCCCGATCCTCGCCGCGTGATGCTGCGGGCGGCGGCGCTGGAGGATGTGGATGCGGTGCGGGGGCTGGTGGCCCGCACCGTGCTGCGCACCTACGGCCCCTTCAGCCCGGCGGTGCGGGCGGCGGCGGCGGAGCAGGGGACTGCGGCGCTGGTCGGCGCCGGGCTCGACTTCGCCGGCGCCTGGCTGGCGGTGCCGCCGGGCAACGGCCCGCCGCTCGGCGTGGTGTGGACCGGTGACGACCTGCTGCGCGAACTGTTCATCGACCCCTCGGCTCAGGGGCACGGCCTCGGCCGCCTGCTGCTGCATGTGGCGGAACGGGAGATCGCGGCGCGCGGCCACGCCCTGGCGCGGCTGGACGTGGCGGAGCCTAATGCAGCGGCGCGACGGTTCTACGCCGCCCAGGGCTGGCGCGAAAACGGACGGACACTCCACGGCCGTTGGGATTTCGCCCTGATCGCGATGGTGAAAGCGCTACCCCCGGCGGGCAGGCCCGATCCAGCATGAGGGCGTAGCGGCATTCCTCGCCGTCGCCGGCCGGGCGGGTGCCGGGCAGGCGGACGAAGCCGTGTCGCTCCCAGAACCGTTGCCCGGCGAGGAAACGGGTGTCCACCCACAGATCGATCTGGCGGGCGCCGTGGCGGCGGGCGTGCAGCACCGCCAGCGCCAGCAGGCGCATGGCGAGGCCGCTGCCGCGCAATCGAGGCAAGACGTACAGGTGGTGCAACTCGAAGGTTTCGGGCCGTTCGGTGGCGGCGAGGGCGATGCAGCCGGCCACCGCCCCATCGTCATCCTCCGCCACCCAGAAGCCGCCGTTGCGGGCGGCGAAAGTGCTCCCCGGCGCCCGCAGTTCCTGCCGCCGGGCGCGATCCAGCGCGGCACAACCGGAGTATTCCCCCAGCATGTGTTCGACAATCGCGGCGACCTGCCGGCCGTCCGCGTCGGTGCCGTCGCGAACCTTCATGAGCTCCCTCACGCGCTGCCGCTACACCCGGCACGCAAGGTACGAAAGAAAGGCCCCACTCGCAATCCGGCTAAAAGCGATAGGAGAAGTCCAGCATCACCCCATGCTCGCCGGCATCGGGCGCGGTGCCGTAGGTGAGGCCCATGCGCAGGTCGGACGGCGGCATCAGGCCGCCGTCGCTCAACGATCCGATGGACAGGCCGATGCCGTAGGCCTCGCCGTCCAGCCCCTGCTCGATGGAGGCGGTGGCGCGCCAGTCCAGGCTGCCGCCCAGCAGGTCGAGGCCGAGCGGCTGGCCCAGCGACAGCCGGGTGCCGAGGGTGCGGCCGTGGTCGTCGGCGCTGCCGGGCAGGGTGGGGACGGCGGTGGCCGGGCCGAAGACCGGCAGGCGGCCGTCCCGTGGCGCTTCGAGCGAGAAAATCACCGGCGGCGGCGACACGGCCGACAGCGGCAGGGCGCCGACCGGCGCCGCATCCAGCGGCAGGCCGCCGAGCAGACGGCTGGACGACTCGAGGCTTGGCGTCCCCTCCTCGGCGGCGGCCGGGCAGGACGTCAGCAGAGGGAATGCCACCAGCATACAGGCGGCTGCCAGGGCTTGCCGGACCATCGGATACCTCCACCGCTGCGCGGCTTGCTCGACCGTCCATATGGGGCGACGCAGGCGCGATTGCACCTGCGGAAATACAACGCCTGCTCGCGACCAGTCGCCGCAACGGCGCGGAGCCTTGTCTTCCAGGTGCTCGTGGCCGCCGGCATGCCTCCCGCGCATGACGGGTGCGTCAAAAAAGAGTCGTCGCCGCCTTTGGGATATGGTCTATCTGCGCCCTGAGTGCAGCGCAGCATGAGACCGCAAGGGCGCCGGCCGATGAGCTACACCTTTCCCTATGATCGCCTGAAACTGTCGGTGTTCGCCCTGTGCAGCGTGGTCGCCATGGCTGCCGCCGCCGGCCTGTTCCTGCTGGTGTTCATCGGCGAGGGCGAAGCGGCGCAGGTGGTGAAGGACACCACCACCGCCGACGTCGGCACTGCTTCGGCGGCGCTGTTCGGCATTCTTCTGTTCGGCGGGCTGGCCATCACGGCGGCCCGTTTTCTTTTGCGCGAAGGGCCGGTGCTGACCATCGACGAGCATGGCATCCGCGACCGCCGTTATGGCCGTCTTATCCCCTGGACGGCGGTACGGGCGGTGGAGGCGCGCGGGCGTGGACTGACGGCCGCCTTCGCCCTGGCGGTGGAAACGCCGGAGCGGTTCGACACCCGCCCGGCCTGGAGGCGCCTGTTCACGCGGCCGGTGGGGGCATGGTCGCGGGGGGTGATCCTGCTCAACGTCGGGGCGCTCGCCTGCCGTGGCGAGGATGTGGCGCTGGCCATCGAAGCCTGCGGCGGCGTGCCGGTGCGGCGCCGCCTGCCGATGGCCTGAACCAGCCGTCGGCGCCATCCGCGAAAGCGAACGGCGCCGCTGGGCACGAGCCATCCCGACCGGAGAGGGCGGGCGATCAGGCAGCCCAGGCCTGCTTGCCGCGGGCGATCCGTTCCCGCGCCATGGTGTCGGCGGCGTCCTCGGGCCGCAGGCCGCGCTTCTCGGCCAGCGAGAACAGCTCCGCCGTGCGGTCCTCGATGCGGGTGACGCGGGTTTCCACCGCCTCGCGGTCCAGGCCACGGCCGTGGCGCAGGGCCATGACGTCCAGGCTCACCTTGATCAGGCCGCCGGCATTGATGACGTAATCCGGCGCGTAGAGGATGCCGCGCTCGACCATCAGGCGGCCGGCGTCGTCGTCGCCCAGCTGGTTGTTGGCGCTGCCGGCCACCACCTTGGCCTTCAGGCGCGGCACCGTGCCGGCGTTGAGCGTGCCGCCGATGGCGCAGGGGGCGAAGATGTCGGCGGCGACGTCATAGATGGCGTCGGGCTCCACCACGACGGCGCCGTGGGCCTGCTGCATCCTTTCCACCAGGGCGCGGTCCATGTCGGCGACGGTGATGCGGGCGCCGTCGCGGACCAGGCGCTCGATCAGCGGGCCGCCGACGTGGCCGGCGCCCTGCACCGCCACATGCACGTCGGCAAGGCTGTTCTTGCCCAGGCGGTGTCGGGCGGCGGCGCGCAGGCCGTGGTAGACGCCAAGGGCGGTCAGCGGCCCCGGGCTGACGCCCAGGCCGTCTTCCGGCAGGCCGGTGACATGGGGGGTGGCGCGGCGCATGGCGCGCAGGTCGTCCTCGTCCATGCCCATGTCCTCGGCGGTGGTGTAGAGGCCGCCCAGCTGGTTGATGGCCCGGCCCATGGCCAGCAGCATCTCGCGCGTCTTTGTCTTCGGGTCGCACAGGATGACCGATTTGGCACCGCCGAACGGCAGGTCGGCCATGGCCGCCTTGTAGGTCATGCCGCGCGACAGCTTCAGCACGTCGGTCAGTGCTTCGTCGTCGCTGCCGTAGGCGCGCACGCGGCAGCCGCCGATGGTGGGGCCGAGGACGGTATTGTGCACGGCGATGATGGCCTTCAGGCCACTGTCGGCGTCGCGCACGAAGACCACCCGTTCGTGATCATCGAAATGGGGGTGCTGGAATACCATGACGTTGTTCCTCCGGTCTGTTCTGGGCGCGGGGCCGCGGCGGGCCGCGCGGATCGTGCCTGTTATTCATTTTTGTTTCCTTGCAGTATATGGCAACCGCGATGCCTTGTCCTTGCGTATGGCGGGCGTCAAGGGCAGGGTGAAGACGGTTTCATGCACGCCGGGGCGTCATCATGAAGAAATCGAGCATCGAAACGCTGGACGGCTATGACATCAAGATCCTTGCGGCCTTGCAGGAGGATGCCCGCATCTCCCACGTCGCCCTGTCGGAGCGGGTGAACCTGTCGCCGTCGCAGTGCGCCCGCCGCATCGCCCGGCTGGAGCAGGAAGGCTTTCTGCACGGCTACCACGCCCGCCTCGACCCGGCGGCGTTGGGCCTTGATGTCATCGCCCTGGTGACGGTGTCGCTGAAGGAGCACGGCGAAGCGGCGGTGCAGGCCTTCCAGACGGCGGTGCTTGACCTGCCGGAGGTGCTGGAGTGCGCGCTGACCACCGGCGATGCGGATTACCTCCTGCGGGTGGCGGCGCCGGACCTGCGCAGCTTCAGCCAGATCGTCATGCACCGGCTGATGGCCCTGCCCAACGTGGGAAACCTGCGGTCCGCCATCATCCTGGACCAGATCAAGCCCCTGGCGACCCTGCCGCTGCCCCATCCCGGAGGACAGTCGGGGGCGTAATTCGCAGGATCAATGGACTGGTCTAATCCGGCTGGTATCGTGGCTCGGCAGGGCCACCCTCGCGGTTCGGCAGTGGCGTTGGCCTGCGAATGGCCTCATCATCGGTTCATGAATGGACCTTAGGGTGAACCATTTGGCACCCGTAAGCTGAGGCCAATTCCGAGCCAATTCGTCGAGTACGAGGAGTCCAGTCATGGGCAAGGCGCCTTCGGGGGCGGTCATCGGGCCCGTCAATCTCCAGGACGGGCCGGAGGCTCCGCCGCTGTACCGTCAGGTTTACCTGCACATCCGCCGCGCCATCCTGGGCGGCCAGCTGCCGGCCGGCTCGCGCCTGCCGTCGACCCGCGTGCTGGCGCAGGAACTGGGCGTGTCGCGCAACACCGTGGCGGCGGCCTTCGACCAGCTCTATGCCGAAGGCTTCATCGAAGGCCGCGTCGGCTCCGGCTCCTACGTCACCGACTGCATCTGCGAGACCCTGGTCGAGGCCTGTGCCGACAACCCCAAGGCGGCGGCGCCGGTGGTGCCCGATGTCGGCGGCCCCGGCCTGTCGCGGCGCGGCGCGGTGATGGCCAATGCCCGCATCGTCGAGCAGCACGCCCGCCATGTCGGCTACTTCCGCCCCGGCTCGCCGGCGCTGGATGCCTTCCCCCATGCCCTGTGGCAGCGGCTGGTGGCCAAGCGGCTGCGGCTGCGCGAGACCGCCATCGGCAACTACGGCCCGCCGGCGGGGTACGAGCCGCTGCGCCGGGCGGTGGCCGGCTACCTTGCCACCGCGCGCGGCGTCGTGTGCTCGCCCGATCAGGTGATCATCACCGCCGGCGCCCAGGCGGCGCTCGACCTCTGCGCCCGCATCCTGGCCGATCCCGGCGACAAGGCGTGGATCGAAGACCCCGGCTACCTGGGCGCGCGCGGAGCCTTCCGGGCCGCCGGCCTCGATATCGTGCCGGTGCCAGTGGACGAGGACGGGCTCGATGTCGCCGTCGGCGAGGCGCAGGCGCCGCACGCCCGGCTGGCCTACATCACGCCGTCGCGTCAGTACCCGACCGGCCCGGTGATGAGCGTCGCCCGCCGCCTCGCCCTGCTCGACTGGGCGCGGCGCAACGATGCCTGGATCATCGAGGACGATTACGACAGCGAATACCGCTACTGCGGCCGTCCGCTGACGGCGTTGCAGGGCCTGGATGGCGGCCGTCGGGTGTTCTACATCGGCACCTTCTCCAAGGTGCTGTTCCCCGACCTGCGGCTTGGCTATCTGGTGGTGCCGGAACAACTGGTGGGCGAGGTGGTGCGGGCCCGCGCCGTCGCCTCCGGGCCGCTGCCGGTGTTCAATCAGGCGGTGGTGGCCGACTTTATGGAGGAAGGCCACTTCACCGCCCACATTCGCCGCATGCGCTCGCTCTATGCCGAGCGGCAGGAAGCGATGGTGGAGGCCGGACGCACCCACATGGCCGGCATGCTCGACATGCAGCCGGCCGCCGGCGGTCTGCAACTGATCGGCCGGGTGCAGGGCGGGGTGTCCGACCTCGACTTGGTGGAGCGGGCCGGCGCCGCCGGCATGGCGGTGACGCCGCTGTCGCAGATGTACCTGGGCAACACCGTCGAAAATGGCCTCATTCTTGGCTTCGCGGCGGTGGATGCGCGGGCCATGAACCTGCGTGTCCGCCAGCTCGCGCAGGCCATAGAACCTGCGTTCCGTAGCGTACCACAGCCCCTGATGCGGCGGGTGAGTGGCTCCGTCGAGAGGGTTCCTTTGGCTCTGTAGAAGGGCCATTTCCTCGGGCAGACTCTTCCCGTGGCCAGAGCATTGCCGGCCTGCATCCCGACCGATGCGCGCCGGCAGTGTCCTAGTTGAACGGGAGTTTCCTCATGACCGATCCTCTTCACGGCGGCGCTCCGGTGCCGCCGGCCGGGTCCGTGCGACTGCGGGCATCCGGCCCTCTCTCCATCCCCATAGGCCGGGCCGGATGGCTCCACCGCTGGGTCGCCGCCGTGATCCGGGCGTGGACGGTGGAGCGCACCCAGGTGCGGCTCTCCCACCTTGACGACCGCCTGCTGGCCGATATCGGTCTGACCCGCGCCGACCTGGACGACGGGCAGGGGGATGCCATCCGGCCATCGCAGCAGCATCACGACGCCGGACCTTTCGGCCGTTGAGGCCGTCGGGGCATCACGAGAAAGGCTTGGGGGAAGGACAACCATGACCGCCAGCACCACCGATACGTATACCCAGACCACCCGCACCACCGGACGGCGGCGCGACCGCATGTCCTACGACCGCGCCGCTGTCCATGCGGTGCTTGACGAGGCGCTGCTGTGTCACGTCGGCTTCGTCGACGATGAGGGCCAGCCGCACGTCATCCCCATGTCCCATTGGCGGGTGGGGGAGGCGCTGTATCTGCACGGCGCCAAGGCCAGCCGGATCATGAAGCTGCTGGCCGCCGGTGCGCCGGTGTGCGTGACCGTGTCGTTGCTCGACGGGCTGGTGCTGGCGCGCTCGGCCTTCAACCACTCGATGAACTACCGCTCGGTGGTGATTTACGGCCGCTGCGCGGCGGTGGAGGACGCGGCGGAGAAGGACCGTGTGCTGGCGCCGCTGACCGACAAGATGGTGCCCGGCCGCGCCGCAGTGGCGCGGGCACCCAATGCCAAGGAACTGGCGGCGACCACCGTTCTCGCCCTGCCGTTGGAAGAGGTGTCGCTCAAGATCCGCGTCGGCGGCGTTGTCGACGACGCCGAGGACATGACGTGGCCGGTGTGGGCCGGCGTGCTGCCGTTGCGTCTGACGCCCGGGGTGCCGCTGCCAGACGCCGCCCTGCCGTCGGGCGTGACGGCCGGCGGGCCGGCCGCCGACTGAGGCCGTCCTCAGGCGCCGGTACCGATCATCACCGGCGCCGTCATGGTGAACACCACGGCACCGCTGTCGGCATCGGCCAACTCGCAGCGGAAGGTGACGAAGCCTCGGTCGGGCCGGCTGCGGGAGGCTTTCACCGCCTCCACCACCACCCGGCCGGTCAGGTCCTGGTCCGGCCGCACCGGCGCCAGCCAGCGCAGCGAGTCGACACCCGGCGAGCCCATGCTGGCGGTGCGATGCAGCAGGCCGTCGACGAACAGCCGCATGAACAGCCCCGCCGTCTGCCAGCCGCTGGCGCATAGGCCCTGAAAGGCGGAGGCGGCGGCGGCGTCCTCGTCGAGGTGGAAAGGCTGGGGATCCCAGTCGGCGGCGAAGGATTTGATGGATTCGGCGGTCAGGGCGGCACGCCCGAGGGCGTACTGTTGGCCGGGCTGAAAATCGGCGAAGGTGAGCATGCGGCGGTGTCCTGCTGGAAGTCTCTGGCGACCATCAGCTTACGGGGCCGCGCGTCGGCGTGGACAGGGCCACTGCAACGGACATACTCTGCGGTCATCATGCTGGTGGTCACGCCCAATCTGGTCCTGCCCGAGGACGAGCTGACGGAAACCTTCGTCCGCGCCTCCGGCCCCGGCGGCCAGAACGTCAACAAGGTCTCGACGGCGGTGCAACTGCGCTTCGATGCCGCGCGGTCGCGCGTGCTGCCGCCGCCGGTGATCGACCGTTTGCTGACCCTCGCCGGCAGCCGTGCCACCGGCGACGGCGTCATCGTCATCGACGCCCGCAGTCACCGCAGCCAGGACCGCAACCGCGCCGATGCCCGCGAACGCTTGGCGGACCTGATCCGTCAGGCGCTGCATGTGCCGCGTAAACGCCGTCCGACCAAGCCCACCCTCGGCTCCAAGCAGCGTCGGGTGACCGCGAAGAAGCATCGCGGCGGCATCAAGGAAGGGCGCGGCCGGCCCATCCTCGACTAAGGTCCAAGGCGCTGCCCTGGCGGTGGTCCTATTGCCACCGCGCCGCTTTCGACCGACAGTTGTTCCGTCGTCGGACGGTCGGTCTGTTGTGGGGATAGGGTGGCCTTGACCGGCGACGGGTGCGCGAGGGGGAGTCGTGTACACTCATCGCCCGATGTCGCCGTTCCAGCATGCCGTCGCGGTGCTGGGAATGGCGGTTCTTTATGCGCTGGCCGCTCTTGCCGGCCTGGCTTCGGTCGGGGGGCCGGGAGAGGCGGTGCCCATGTGGCCGGCCGCCGGGGTGGCCTTGGGGGCGGCGCTGGTGTTCGGCCCGGTGCTGCTGATTGTTCCGGTCATCGGCGAACTTTTTCTGGCGGCGGTGGGCGCCCCGGTCTGGCTGCCGTGGGGTGCTCTGGCCACCGCTGCCGGTGCCATCGTCGCATGGCGGATGATGCGGCGGCCAGCCGGGGCTCCGCCGGGCTATTTCTCCCCACCGCTGGTGCTCGCGCTGCTTCTGGCGAGTGTCACCGGGGGAGCGGTGTCCGCCGGCGTGGCGATCGGCGTGCAGGCTCTGACCGGCGCCCTGGCGATACCCGAGGCGCCAGCCGCCGCCGTCAGTTGGGCGGTGGGGGATGCCGTCGGCATGATCGCCGCCACTCCCCTCCTTCTGGCCGCCGCCATCCCGTGCCTGCGTCCGTCGCTTACCGAGCGCGGCATCGAGGCCGTGGCGCTGCTGCTGACCGCGGCTGCCGTGGTGGCCGCGGTGTTCGGGGGGCTGTCGCCGGTGCCACTGGATACCTTGGCCGCGGCCTGGATCATCTTGCCGGTGGTCATGTGGGCGGCGTTGCGCTTTGGCGTTGTCGGGGCTGCCTTCGTTGGGCTGTCCATTGGCATGGTGTCGTCGGCCCTGTCGGCCGTTGGCCTTGGGCCCATGGCCGAGGCGGGGCCGGAGGGGCTGGTGTCGCTCCAGATCTTCATCGGCATGGTGACCTTGACCGGCATGCTGCTGGCCGCCGGCGACGCCGCCCGCACCGCCGCCACCGACGAGGTGCGGCGGTTGTCCAGCGCCGTCGAGCAGTCGGCGGCCAGCGTCGCCATCACCGATACCCACGGGCGCCTTGTCTACGTCAACCCCCGCTTCACCGAGACCTCTGGCTGGAGCGCCGGCGAGGTGCTCGGCCGCACGCTCGAAGTCCTGCGTACCGGCGGCACCTCCGACGCCGAGTATGCCGAAATGTGGCGCGCCCTGACGGACGGGCGGGTATGGCATGGCGAGGTTCTCAGCCGTCGCAAGGATGGCTCGCTGTGGTGGGAGCAGGTGTCCGTGGCGCCGGTGCGAGACGGGCACGGCCACGTCACCCACTATGTGGCGGTGAAGGAGGACATCACCGAACGCAAGGAGAGCGAACGGCGGCTGGCGGCCATGGTCGAGGAACTCACCCGTTCCAACCGCGAGCTTCAGCACTTCGCTTCGCTGGCCGCCCACGACCTTCAGGAGCCGTTGCGGGCCATCAGCGGGTTCGCCCAACTGCTGCGCAAGCGATACGGCGAACGTCTGGATGCCGAAGCGGACAGCTACATCGGCTTCATGGTCGAGGGCACCGAGCACATGAAGGCCATGTTCCGCGACCTCATGGACTATAGCCAAGTGGACGCCGCCCCGGCCCGGCTGGTGGCGGTCGATCTGGCGGACGTGATGGCGCGGGTGCGCGAGGCGCTGGCCCCGGATATCCGCGCCGCCGGGGCGGAACTGATCGTCGGCCCGTTGCCCGTGGTTCCGGGAGCCCGGCGGCAGTTGGAGATGGTGTTCGGCCATCTTGTCGGCAATGCGATCAAGTTCCGCCACCCGGACCGGCCGCCGCGCATCGCCATCACCGCCGCCCGCGACGGGGAAATGTGGGAGGTATCCGTATGCGATAACGGCATCGGCATCGGCCCCGATCTGCTGAAAAGCCTGTTCGTGCTGTTCCGTCGCTTGCACACGCGGGAGCACTACGGCGGGACCGGCATCGGTCTGGCCATCAGCCGCCGCATCATCGAACGTCACGGCGGCCGCATCTGGGCGGAGAGCGACGGTGCGACGGGAACCGCCGTGCGCTTCACGCTGCCGCTTGTGGAGACGGCGCGGCCGGCGCACCATGAAGTCGGTAACTCGCCCGCCGCCCTGGAGGATCACACTGTATGACCATGACGCTGCCCATCGCCCGCGCCGTCATCCTGCTGGTGGAGGACAACGAGGCCGACGCGCGCCTGACCCGTGAAGCCTTCACGGAAATCGGACGACCGTTGACCATGGAGTGGGTGCGCGACGGCGACGAGGCGCTGGCCTATCTGCGGCGGCATGCGCCCTATCAGGCGGCGCCCCGGCCGCATCTGGTGCTGCTCGATCTCAACATGCCGCGCCGCGACGGACGGGCCACCCTGGCGGCGATCAAGTCCGATCCGGTGCTGCGGGAGATCCCGGTGGTCGTGCTGACCACGTCCGAGAACGAGCGCGACATGCGCGAGAGCTACCAGTCCTATGCCAATGCCTATGTCACCAAGCCCATGGACATTTCCGCCCTGACCAAGCGGCTTGCCGCCCTGCTCGATTTCTGGCTGTCGGATGTCGCCCATGTGCCGCCGGTGGCGGAGGACTGATCTGTCCTTCCCGTCGCCGGGGAAGGCGGGGCCCGCCACCTCCGGCGGGCCCCTGTCTGTCGGGCCGGGTGATCAGACCGAGAAGCCGGCCAGCTTGGTCTCCAGGTACTCGGCGATGCCCTCGTGACCACCCTCGCGGCCGAGGCCGCTTTCCTTCATGCCGCCGAAGGGGGCGGCGGCGGCGGTCGGGTTGATGTCGTTGATGCCGACGATGCCGAACCGCAGCGCCTCCATGCACCGCCACGCCCGGCCGATATCACGGGTGTAGACATAGGCGGCGAGGCCGTAGGTGGTGTCGTTGGCCATGCGCAGCACCTCGTCCTCGTCGTCGAAGACGATCACCGGCGCCACCGGGCCGAAGGTTTCCTCGCGGTAGATGCGCATCTCCGGCGTCACCCCGGTGAGCAGGGTGGGGGCGAAGAAGTGGCCCTTGGCGAGCGCCCCGTCGGTCAGCCGGGCGCCGCCGGCGACGGCCACGGCGCCCTTGGCGACCGCATCGTTCACCTGCGCCTCCACCTTGGCGACGGCGGCCTCGTTCACCAGCGGGCCGATGCTGACGCTGTCGTCGAGGCCGGAGCCGGCCTTCATCTTGCCCACACGATCAGCGAACACGGCGGCGAAGCGGTCGGCCTGGCTGCGGTGGACGAAGAAGCGGTTGGGGGAGATGCAGGCCTGCCCGGTGTTGAGGAACTTCACCAGCCCGGCGCCCTTGGCGGCGTGTTCGGCATCGGCGTCGTCGAACACGATGAACGGCGCATGGCCGCCCAGTTCCAGCGACACCCGCTTCATGTTGGCGGCGGCCTGCGAGGCCAGCATCTTGCCGACCGGCGTCGAGCCGGTGAAGGTGATCTTGCGCACCGCCGGGTTGGTGACGAATTCCTCGCCCACCGGCTTGGGGTCGAGCGCCGTCACCAGATTGACCACGCCCTTGGGCAGGCCGGCGGCCTCGAACACCTTCATCATTTCCACCGCGCACAGCGGCGTCGCCTCGGCCGGCTTGAGCACCACGGTGCAGCCGGCGGCGAGCGCCGGGCCGACCTTGCGGGTGATCATGCTGATGGGGTAGTTCCACGGCGTCACCGCCGCCACCACGCCCACCGGCTGCTTCAGCACCAGAAACCGCTGATCGCCGCGCGGGGCGGGGATGGTCTCGCCGTAGACGCGCTTGGCTTCCTCGGCATACCACAGCAGGAAATCGGCGCCGTACTGCACCTCGTTGCGGGCGGCTTTCAGCGGCTTGCCCTGTTCGGTGGACATCAGGCGGGCGAGGTCTTCCTTGCGCTCCAGCATGATCTGCCAGGCGCGGTAGAGGAAGGCCGAGCGCTGGTAGGCCGTGGTACGCGACCAGGGGCCGAAGGCGGCCTCGGCGGCGGTGATGGCGGCACGCGCCTCGGCGGCACCACCGTCGGGCACCCGGCCGATCTCCTCGCCGGTGGCCGGGTTGGTGACGGGGAAGGTCCGGCCGCCCTCGGCCTGCACCCACTGTCCGTCGATATACATGGAGCGTCTCCTGGTCTGTTCTGATGGAGTGGCGCGCGCCCGCCCGGCCATCGCGCGAGCGGCGATTGTGGTCCGGCGGGGGCGGGCTTGGCAACTGTCGCGCCGGCCGGCGTTCTTTTGCCATTGCACAGCATCGGGCTTTGCCCCACTCTCCGCCTGACGGATTCTGTCTTCAGGGCCTGACCCCGCGAATGCTGACGACCTTGCCCCCCGATGCGGTGTGCGAACTGATCCAGGCGATCGGCGCGCCCGTGTTCGTCGTGGCGGTGGAGCCGGAGGCCGGCTTCCGGTTCGTCGCGGTCAACCGCCGGTTGGAGGCGTTGTCCGGCCTGAGGGATGCCGACCTGTGCGGCCGGTCCTTGCAGGACGTCCTGCCGTCCGCCGCCGCCAACCGCCTGCGGACCCGGCTGGAGGAATGCGCGGCGGCGGCGGTGCCGATTGACTATGAGGATTTCCTTTATAACGACGGCGTTCACTGGGTGAAGGTGTCGTTGACGCCGCTGCTCGCCGATGACGGCCGGGTGGCGCGGATCATGGGCGTGTCCCAGGACATCACTGCCCGCCACGGCCTGGAACAGGCGCTGGCGGCGGAGCGGGCCATCTTCCGCGAACTGGCGCAACTGTCCTCAGACTGGTTCTGGATGACCGACGAAACCGACCGCTTCGTGCCCTTTCCCGCCATCGGGGCCGGGGACGGGGTGGCGGAACTGGGCGCCGTCGGTCTCGCCCGCCGCGACCTTCTGGACACCCGCGTTCCGGCCGAGGACATGCCGGAGATCGAGGCGGCGGTGGCGGCCCGGCGGCCGTTCCGCAATCTGGTCTATCCGCAGCGGCAAGCCGATGGCCGCGCCCTGGTGGTCAGCATCAGCGGCAATCCGCGCTTCGATGCCGGCGGCCGTTATCTCGGCTACATCGGCGTCTGCACCGACATCACCGCCCGCCGCAACTGGATGAAGCTGCAATATGGGCGCCAGAAGCTGGAGGCGCTGGGTCAGATGGCCGGCGGCCTCGCGCACGAGTTGAACAACCTGTTGCAGCCCATGCTGTCCTTCGCCACCCGGGCCCGCCGCATCGTCGGCGATGAGTCTCCGGCGGCGCCGCTGCTCGACGATATCGCCGCCAGCGGGCGGCAGGCCCGCGACATCGTGCGCGGGGTGCTAACCTTTTCGCGCCACGACCGGGCGGAACAGAAGCCGGTGGTGCTGTCGGAGGCGGTGTGTCGGGCAGTGGATTTCGCTGCCGGGGTGCTGCCGTCGACGGTGCGGGTGGAGCGGTCCATCGAGCCGCTGCCCGATACCGCCGCCGTGCGCACCGCCGACGTGGCGCAGGTTATCATGAACCTGGTCAGCAATGCCGTCGATGCCACCGACGGCCGTGGCCAGCTGACCATCGCCCTGCGCCGCACCGAGGTGCCGGGCGATCCGCTGGCCGAGGAACGCGGCCTGGCCTCCGGCGCCTATGCGGTGCTGCGGGTGGCCGACGACGGCTGCGGCATGGAAGCCGGCGTGCTCGCCAACGTCTTCGACCCGTTTTTCACCACCAAGCCCGTGGGCGAGGGAACCGGCCTCGGTCTGTCCGTCGTCTACGGCATCGCCAGGGGATGGGGTGGCGATGTGGTGGTGACCAGCGCCCCCGGGGAAGGGGCCGCCTTCGAGGTGTTCGTACCGCTGTGCGCGGACGAACTGCCATCTTCGCAACGGCAGGCAAGGGATATCGCGGTTTGAAACGCATTCTGTTGGTGGAGGATCAGCCCCTGGTCCGCAAGGCGGTTCGCGGGGCTTTGGAGGACGCGGGCTATCAGGTGGTCGAGGCCGCCGACGGCGAGGAAGGTCTGTCGGTGGCACGGCGGGACATCTTCGATCTCGCCATCGTCGACATCTGGATGCCGCGCGTCGATGGCATCGAGTTTCTGAAGCAGGTGCGGAGCGTTCACGCCGAACTGCCGGTGGTGATCATCTCCGGCGGCGGCCCCGATGCTCCGCTGGAGGTGAAGGCGCATCTGGCGCAGGCGCATGGCGCGACGGAAGTGCTGTTCAAGCCCTTCGAGGATGAAGAGCTGCTGGCCGCCATCGACCGCACCCTGGCGCGCTGACGGCGGCTGGTGCGCCCCTGAAAGACACCCGGTCAAGTCCGAACGGACCTCGGCCGGGTGTCGGGGAAGAGGGAGCGGCGCGCCGGAGGGCGTCCGCTCAGTTGGCCTTCATGGAGCGCACGTACATTTGCAGGCGGCCATCGTTCAGCAGGATGCCGTAGCTGTCGCCGGTGCGGAAGGTTTCCCCGGATTTCTGGGTGCCGGACCAGATGAGCGGCAGCTCGAAAATTTCCTGTTCGTCACCCTGGCTGATGACGAAGGTGACACCGACGCCGGTCTGCGACACCACCGTGAACAGTTTGCCGCTGTCGGCATCCTCGAACACCGAGCCCACCTTGGCGTCGCCGAATTCCCGCACGGTCCAGGCCTTGGTTTCGACGGCCGGCGGCATGGACTTGATGACCTTGGTGCCGATGGAACCTTCGGCGGCCTGCTGGGCGCCTGCGGCGGCCGGGTGATACGCGGCGGCCGCCATGGCGATGGCGGCGGCAAGGGCAAGATGACGGCGCGCGGTGCGCGGGTGATGCAGCATCGTCCGGACTCTCTGTCTATCCGCTCCATGGGCGCCGCCCCGCGGGGGTGCCCATGGACCTTCTACCACAGCCGCGGGGCACACGTCGCCGGTGGATTGACCATTCGACGTAGCCCGATGTGGGTGGTTGGACAGGGGGCCGAGATGTCAGCGGGGGCGGCGGGAGAAGTCCAGCAAGGGAGGGCGTGGCAAGGCGCCGCCTTCCATGGGGTAGTCGTCGCGGCGGACATGGGGACGTTCGGCATCGGGAATGACGGGCGAGCGGCCGCCGGTGAAATCGTAGACCTTGGGCACCGGAACCGCGGCGCAGGGGCCTCGTTCTCCGGGAGCCCCGGTCACGGCAAAGCCGTATGGGGCGCGCGTGCGGACAGACATCCATGCCTCCTTGTGGACCCGTTGGGGGATCGGGTGGGGCGGGAGGTGACCTGTTCGGTTCTTCTTCTTGTACCTTCAGAGGGTGCCGTACTCCAGGCATTGTGGCAACCCCCTACTGTTGCACTGCGGTATTCCACCGTCCCCTGGCGGGGATGGCGACGGTCTTCTCCCTCATCAGGTGCTCGGGATAGCGCGCAGATCCAGTGGCGGCGAATCGTCCTCCATCTCCGGTGGCAGGGGATGGGGCGGTGGCCGCTGGGGCTGGGAGGCGGTTGGGGCGGTCTGGGGCGCCGATGGGGTGAGCGCCGACCGTTGGGGGGCGTGCAGGCGGGCGACGTCGCGTTGCAGCGACTCCAGGGCGCGCTGCAACTCCTGCTGGCGGCGGGTGGTGTCTTCCAGGGCTTGAAGCAGGGCCACCCGCATGGCCTCGGTGTCACTGCGCAGGGCGGAGACCTGCCCGGCGGTGGCGGCGGTGATGTCCTGGCGGTGCGCTTCGGCCTCACGCGCCATGGTGTCGCGGACCTTCCCCAACTCCTCCTGCAAGTCGCGGCGCATCTGCCGGCCCCGGCCGAGCATGTGTTCCTCGACTTCCTTCAGGCGATGGTCGATGAGAGCGTTGACCTCGACCTTCAACTCGTAGGCCTTGCGCACCAGCGCCGACATATAGGACAGCAGGCCGATGACCAGCACCGCAAGCAGGGCCAGCGCAATGGTCATGCCGGCGACGGAAGACATGGACATGGCAAGGCACCCCAACCGTCCGGAAGGGGGATGTCCCTCCCAAGGTCTTATATTCTCCTACGCCGAAAGCGGTTGTGCAAGTGGGAGGGTCATGAACGCTTCGCGCGAGATCGTCCGGCGGCTCCGCAACCGCGCGGCCCGGTGGCAAAAGCCGACGGGCGCGGTATAGTACGGAGTTCGCAACAACGTGCGTGAGTGATATGCCAAATGACAAAACAGCCCCGCAGCACACGCCTGAACAGTCCGTCGCGTATCTGACCGAGTGGATCCGCTCGCGCGGCGTCACCGAGGTCGAATGCCTCGTCCCCGACATGTCGGGCATCCCGCGCGGCAAGATCCTGCCCGCCCACAAGTTCCTCTCCGGCCTGACCGATCGGGGCTTGCGCCTGCCTGAAAGCGTGTTCATCCAGACCGTGACCGGGGAATACCCGGAAGAGGACGTCATCGACGAAGTCGACGGCGACATTTACCTGCGGCCGGACGCCTCCACCATCCGTATCGTTCCGTGGTACGAGGAGCCGACCGCCCAGGTCATCAACGATTGCATCCATCGCGACGGCCGCCCGGTCGACATCTCGCCGCGCCATGTTCTCCAGAACGTGCTGCGCCTGTACGAGAACAAGGGCTGGAAGCCGGTCATCGCGCCGGAGCTGGAATTCTTCCTGGTCAAGGTGAACGCCGACCCCGACTACCCCCTGGAGCCGCCGATCGGGCGTTCCGGCCGGCCGGAAATCGGGCGCCAGGCTTACGGCATCGACGCCGTCAACGAGTTCGATCCGCTGTTCGAGGACGTCTACGACTACTGCGATGCGCAGGATCTCGACGTCGACACGCTGCACCACGAGGGCGGCGCCGCGCAGATGGAGATCAACTTCAACCACGGCGAGGCGCTCAGCCTGGCCGACCAGGTGTTCCTGTTCAAACGCACCGTCCATCAGGCGGCGCTGCGTCACGACGTCTACGCCACCTTCATGGCCAAGCCGCTGGAGGGCCAGCCCGGCAGCGCCATGCACATGCACCAGTCGATCGTCGATCCGGAGACGGGCAAGAACCTGTTCGCCACCGCCGACGGCACCGAGACGGACCTGTTCCGCTGGCACATCGGCGGTCTTCAAAAATACCTGCCGCAGGCCATGCTGATGCTGGCGCCCAATGTGAACAGCTTCCGACGGCTGGTGCGCAACTACAACGCCCCGATCAACATGCATTGGGGCCGCGACAATCGTACCGTCGGGCTGCGGGTGCCGTTCTGCCAGCCGGAGGCCATGCGGGTGGAGAACCGGCTGTCCGGCGCCGATGCCAATCCCTATCTGGCCATGGCGGCGTCACTGGCCTGCGGCTACCTCGGCATGATCGAGCAGATCGAGCCGACCAAGCCGATCACCGGCTCGGGCTACACCAAGGCGCACGCCCTGCCGCGCCACATGCCGGAAGCCATCGACCGCTTCGCCCACGCCCGCAAGCTCCAGGAGGTGCTGGGTGAAAGCTTCTGCCGTGTCTACGCGGCGGTGAAGGAAGCGGAGTGGGACGCCTATCAGGACGTCATTTCGTCGTGGGAACGCGAATATCTGCTGTTGAACGTTTGATGCCGGGCTGCCTTGATCGCACCCGATCAAGGCAGCGCTCTCGGTGCAGCTTGGTTTAATCCGGGCAAATGGACCTGGGCCGGGT
>JAEWWF010000098.1 GCA_023396465.1 Pseudomonadota bacterium | reverse complement strand
GGCGATCATCAGGTCGGCCATGGTGGTCTTGTCGCCTTGCAGCGCCTCCACCACCTTCATGGCGGTGACCAGGGCATCCGCCTTTTCGTTATCCTCCAGGCCACGGCGCAGCCACACCTCGACCCGGCCTTCCTGAAGCAGAGCGCCGGCCTTGGCCCAGTTGGTCATCAGGCCGTAGGCGGCGCCGCGGGCGGTGGCATATTCCACGTCGCCGATCTTCAAAGTCCGCTGCGAGCGTTTTTCAAGGCGCGGCTGAAGCGGGGTCATGCGGCGGCCGTTAAGCCACAGGTCCAAGGTCTCGATGGTCCAGCGTTCGCGGCTGTCGTCGTGCAGCAAGCCGCGCAGCACCTCGATCATGCTGATCGGCACCCGGTTCTCGCCCACCAGAGTGGCGTAGGTGCCCTGCTGGAGACGCAGGCGCATGACTTCCTCGGCGGTGCGGCCACGGGTCGGGTTGTGACCGAGCATGAGGAACAGCAGCGTCACGCCCAGAGAGAACATATCGTCGGAATAGTGGCCGGTGCCCCGCCCTTCGGGCATGCACATGGCCGTTTCCAGGGGCTCGAAGATGGCGGCGTTGTCAAATCCCGGCGGGGCGGTGACGCAATCGCCGAGCACCAGTCGGTCGCCCTTGGTATCGAACAGATAGATGTTGTCGGGACGGATGGCGCGGTGAGTGGTGGCGCGGGTCTGAAGTTCCTGCAAGGCCGCGTGCAGCGGCTTGATGATCTTCTTGGCGAACAGTTGGTCAGGCACCACCTCGCAACTGCCGTTCAGGTCCGGCATCAGCTTGCCGCCGGCGGGGCGTTCATAGATGGCCACCACCAGCTTGCGGCCGGCGGGCATCCAATCGACCACGCCGCCCTCGATGAACTGGAGCATGCCGGCATTCTGCATGCCGCGCAGCGACCGCATCACCAGATGGCGCTGGAGAATATCCGGGCGGCAGACCAGGGCATAGAGCGGGCGTCCGGCACCCCGGCGGTCCTGGACCTCGAAGGCCTTGGCGCTTGGCATGTCGAGGTCGGGGATCGGCTTGTTGGGCTGGATTTCATAGCGGTCGCGCAACGACACCGGCGCCATGGCGGCGCCGGTCGCCGGCTTCTGTGCGCCGGCATCCGCTGTTGTGGCCTTCTGCGAGGCTTTGGCCGTCGCCGTGGCCGCCATTGATCCGGTCCCCCTAGATCACCTGCCTTACCCCAAAGGGGCAGCACAGGGTAGCGACGGACTCGCGGGAAGACAACATGTCCCGCGAGTCCCATTCGCTTTTGGCCCGTTTCAGCCGGTAAAGGGGTCGTGAACGAGGATGGTGTCCTCGCGCTCGGGGCTGGTCGACAGCAGCGACACCGGCGCGCCGATCAGTTCCTCGATGCGGCGCACGTACTTCACCGCCGTCGCCGGCAGTTGTGCCCACGAGCGGGCGCCTTCGGTGCTGTCCTGCCAGCCTTCCAGCGTTTCATAGATCGGCACGCACCGTTCCTGCTGCGCCACCGCCGCCGGCAGGTAGTCGATACGCTTGCCGTCCAGCTCGTAGCCGACGCAGACCTTCAGTTCGTCCAGGCCGTCGAGCACGTCGAGCTTGGTGAGCGCGATACCGTCGATGCCGCCGGTCTTCACCGCCTGGCGCACCATCACGGCATCGAACCAGCCGCAGCGGCGCTTGCGACCGGTGACGGTGCCGAACTCGCGGCCACGTTCGCCGATGCGGGCGCCGGTGTCGTCCAGCAGCTCGGTCGGGAACGGACCGGAGCCGACGCGGGTGGTATAGGCCTTGGTGATACCGAGCACGTAGCCGACCCGACCCGGCCCCATGCCCGACCCGGCCGCCGCCATGCCGGCGACGGTGTTGGACGAGGTGACGAAGGGATAGGTGCCGTGATCGACGTCCAGCATGGCGCCCTGGGCGCCCTCGAACAGGATGCGCTTGCCGGCGCGATAGGCTTCATCAAGGGTCAGCCACACCGGCTCGGCATAGGGCAGCAGCTTGGGCGCCAGGGCGCGCAGTTCCGCCAGCAGATCCTCGCCCTTCAGTTCCTCGGCGCCGAGGCCGCGCAACAGGGCGTTGTGGTGGGCCAGCAGGCGGTCCACCTTCATCTCCAGCGTCGCTTCGTCGGCCAGATCGCAGACGCGGATGGCGCGGCGGCCGACCTTGTCCTCGTAGGCCGGGCCGATGCCGCGGCCGGTGGTGCCGATCTTGCCCTTGCCAGCGGCCACTTCGCGGGCCTGATCCAGCGTCGAGTGCAGCGGCAGGATGAGGCAGGCGTTCTCGGCGATGCGCAGCACGTCCGGCGTGATGGTCACGCCCTGGGCGCCGATGCGCTCGATCTCTTCCATCAGCGCCCACGGGTTGATGACGACGCCGTTGCCGATGATCGACAGGGTGCCGCGCACCACGCCCGACGGCAGCAGGCTCAGCTTGTAGGAGACACCGTCGACCACCAGGGTATGGCCGGCGTTATGGCCGCCCTGGAAGCGCACCACCACATCGGCGCGGGCAGCGAGCCAGTCGACGACCTTGCCCTTGCCCTCGTCGCCCCACTGCGATCCGACGACTACGACGTTCGCCATCTTTCCTATCCCGATCCTGAATTGTTTCCGGGTTTGCCTGCCGCGCCGCGTGCGCGTCAGGACGCGATTTCTTCAACCGTACCGGCGGCCCACACATGGCCGCACCGCAGCCGCGCCGCCTCGGCGCGCACATCCGTCACCGGCTGCAAGCCGGCCACCACCACCCAGCCGGCCTCGGCGAGCGCGGCGCGCTCCGCCAGAACGGCCCCGGCCGGCACATAAACGCGGCGGCGCCCCTGCGGACGCGGCGCCACCGACAGCACGACGTCGAGGAACAGGGTTCCACCGACCGCCGGCTCGAAGCCATGGCCATTGCCGAGGCCCGCCATGTAGCGGCCACCGCGGCCCAGCTCGCCCCGGGCGCCCTTGGCGAAAATTGAGAAACTGACGCCGGTGTGATACTCGAATCCCCGGTTTTCCACCGGATCGACAGTCAGCGTCAGGTCAGGCAGGTCGGCCCGCACCAGGTCCAGAACCTGCGCCAGGCGATCCCGCTCGGCGGCGGCGGCGGCCGGCAGGGCGACCGCCTCCAAGGCCGCCATGGCGCCTTCGGCGGTGCCGGCGGCTTTCAGCAGGGCGCCCAGGATGTCGGCGGCGCGACCGCCCAGGGCGGCGACGGCGGCGGCGTCCTTCTGATCGAGCGCCCGCCGGGCTTCGGCGCGCGCCTCGGAGGTCAGGCCGAGGTCGTCGCACACCGTCGGCACCAGGGTCGGCAGGTTGAGGTCGACCGACAGATGATCGATCCCGGCCGCCTTCAGGGCGGTGGCCATCAACACGATGGCTTCGGCATCGGCGGCCGGGGTGTCGGCGCCGATCAATTCGATGCCGGCCTGGCTGAACTGGCGTTCCGGCCGCAGTTGACTGCCTTTGACGCGCAACACCTGCCCGGCGTAGGACAGCCGCAGCGGGCGCGGCTCCTTCTTCAGCCGGGTGGTGGCGATACGGGCGATCTGGACGGTGATGTCGGCGCGCACGCCCAACATGCGCTGCGACACCGGGTCCATCACCCGGAAGGTCTGCATGGCGGTGGCGGCGCCGGTACCGGCGAGCAGGCTTTCCTCGAACTCGATCAGCGGCGGCTTGACGCGGTCGTAGCCGAAGGCGGCGAAATGCGACACCAGCGTTTCCACCACCGAGGCCTCGAAGGCGGCTGCGGGCGGCAGAAGGTCACGCAGACCCGCGGGCAGCAGGGCCTTGGTGTCGGTATCGGTCATCGCGCGATGTCGTCCTGTGGTCGGTTGCGGCCGGCCCGAGAAAAACGAACCGCCGGGCCGCGCGAGCGGCTCCGGCGTTCCGCTGTGTACCGCGTTTACCGTGCCGGGGCAACGGGAAAACGGCCGGAAAGCCGGCCGCGATCGCTCCCGGAACGGCTCTCCCGCACACCGCGCGCCGGCACGATCAGGCGTGCTGCGCCGCCACCTGGGCATAGGCCCATTCGATCCACGGCAGCAGCGCCTCGATATCGGCGGTCTCCACCGTGGCGCCGCCCCAGATGCGCAGACCGGCCGGCGCATCGCGATAACTGGCGACGTCGTAAGCGGCACCCTCCGCCTCCAGCAGCGCCGCCAGGGACTTGGCGGCCTTGGCCTGGGCGGCGGCATCCAGCGCCTTGAACCAGGGGGCGCAGATGCGCAGGCAAATGGCGGTGCAGGACCGGATCTCGGGATCGACGGCCAGGAACTCCATCCACTCGGTGCGTTCCACCCAATCGGCGATCGCCTTCAGGTTGGCCTCCGACCGGGCGATGAGCGCCGGCAAGCCGCCGATTTGCTCCGCCCACTTGAGGCCGTCGAGGGCATCCTCGACGCACAGCATGGAGGGGGTATTGATGGTTTCGCC
>JAEWWF010000071.1 GCA_023396465.1 Pseudomonadota bacterium | reverse complement strand
TGGAGAACGTGACGCTGGCCCGCGCCGTGCGCTACCACATCGAGCGCCGGGTGCTCATCAACGGCGCCAAGACCGTCGTCTTCCGCTGACGCGGCGGGCGGGGTATATACAACGGGAGCTAAGTGTCGGCCGGGCCTGATGCCGCTTCGGCGGGAGGCGGCGGGGCAGGGGTGCGGGCCGGGCAATTGGGGGAGAGCACAGTGAGCGACATAGCCGCGCCTGCCCTTGTCGGCATACCGCTGCTGGACAGTCTGACGCCCGATGAACGGGAGTCCCTGGCCCGCGCCTGCCGGTGGAAGAAGTATGCCGGCGGCGAGCAGATCATCGATCGCAGTTCCGACAGTCGCGATGTCTTCTTCGTCATCACCGGCGCCGTGCGGGTGGTGATCTATTCCCTCTCGGGACGGGAGATTGCCCTCGATGACATCACCGCCGGCGGCTTTTTCGGAGAACTGGCGGCGGTGGACGGTAGTCCTCGGTCGGCCAGCGTCATGGCCATCGGCGATACCACCGTCGCCAGCCTGACCGCCGATCAGTTCCTGCGGGTGCTGCGCGATCATCCCGATGTCGCCCTGGCGCTCATGCGTCGGCTGGCACGGGTGATCCGGGTTTCCGGCGCCCGTATCCTCGACCTGTCCACCCTCGGCGCCAACAACCGGGTGCATGCCGATCTGCTGGCGCTGTGCCGCACCGCCAAGCGCACCCCGGAGGGGCACGCCCGCATCCGCCCCATCCCGGTACATTCCGACATCGCGGCCCGCGTCAGCACCACCCGCGAGACGGTGGCACGGGTGTTGAACGACCTGTCGCGGCAGAAAATCGTCCGCCGTGATGCCGATGCCCTGGTGGTGCTCGACATCGAGCGTCTGCGCGATCTGGTGGAGGAAGTAAGGGGCGAATAAGGAATTGGCCCCAGATAAAAAGTGGTGCTCGTGTGACGTGCGTCACAGGCCGGCGCTGGGGTGGCGGGGCATTGTTCGTTCACCGGGACGACTTCCCGGTATCGGTATCCTCTTTCCCTCAAGAGCGTTACTCGGGCGGGGCCAGTCCCCGCCCACTTTTTTTGCTTGCGCCAGACGGCGCAGGCGGCAGTCTGCGGGCGGAGTGGTTCGGCCCGGCGGATGGAGGGAATTCTCATGCGGCCTTGGATGATGCTCGCGGGTGGCTTCGGCGCGCTGGCGGTGGCGACCGGCGCCTTCGCCGCGCATGTCTTGCAGCGCCTGGGCGATGACTACGCCATGGGGCTGGCGGAGAAGGCCGCCCATTACATGCTCTGGCACGCCCTTGCCCTCGGGCTGGTGGCGGTTCTGGTCGAGCGCCGGCCGGACAGTCGCCCGGAACGGCTGGCCGGGGCCCTGTTCACCCTCGGGATCCTGTTGTTCTGCGGCTCGCTGCTGACTCTCGCCTTCACCGGCTGGCGGCCGGTGGCCATGGTGGCGCCGTTCGGCGGCACGTCCTTCATCCTCGGATGGCTGGCCCTCGGGTGGGCAGGCCTGCGGCGAAGCGCGCCGTAATAGGGCGGCCTGCGCCGTTTGACTTGCACATACGGATGAAGGATCATGCCTGGGTTCCGCGCCGCAGTATTACCATCGGGACCAGGGGAGGACCGGGATCAGGCCATGGCGAAGACCATTCTCATCGTCGAAGACAACGACCTGAACATGAAGCTTTTCAACGACCTGCTCCAGGCGCATGGGTATGAGACCCTGCAAACCAAGGACGGTCGTGAAGTGCTGGGGATCGCCCGTGAAAAGCGCCCGGACCTCATCCTCATGGATATCCAGCTGCCGGAGATCTCGGGTCTGGAGATTACCCGCATGCTGAAGGACGATGCCGATCTACGCGGCATTCCGGTCGTTGCCGTCACCGCCTTTGCCATGAAGGGCGACGAGGAGAAGATTCGCGAGGGCGGTTGCGAGGGCTATATCGCCAAGCCCATCTCCGTCGCCACCTTCCTCCAGACGGTGAACCGATTCCTGGAGCCGGTGGCCTGATCGGGCCACCAGTTCGGAGGGCGGCTGTCTCCAGGCCGTTCCGACCAATAGAGATAAACGAAAAGGCCGCTGACGATGTCGGCGGCCTTTCGTGTTTCGATGGTGAAGTGTCCCGTTGGGGACTTACTTCATCTTCGTCTCGCGGAAGACGACGTGCTTGCGCACCACCGGATCGTACTTCTTGAACTCAAGCTTCTGCGTGGTGTTACGCGGGTTCTTCTTCGCGATGTAGAAGTAGCCCGTGCCCGCGGTGCTCTCGAGCTTGATCTGGATCGTCGTGGGCTTGGCCATGGCGGCAAATCCTTAAGGAAACGATTTGGAACTGGAGCCGCGCACGATACCCGGATCCTGGCGGGTGTCAAGGCCGGAATGGCGCGTTCCTGCGGGTCTTCAGCGGGCGGCGGTATCCGTCCCACGGGTCAGGCCGAGGGCCCAGGCGTACAGCTCGCGATCGACGATCAGCCGTTCGCCAAGAGCCATGTCGATGCGGCTCTCGGCATGGCTGACCGGCGGGCAGGCGGTGCGCAGGCGCTTGCGGCCCTCGGTGTCTTCCAGCGGAGTCGAGCGCCATTGGGCATACTGCGTCGCCACGTTGCCGGCGGCGGCGGCGCGGGTGCTGAGCACCTTCTCCACCAGCCGGCCGGCATCCTCGCCAGCGGCCGGCACATCGGAGTGGGTGACGGGCACGATGCCGCCCTCGGCCCCCTCGGCGGAGTCTCCGGGTGCAGTCGCCTGCTGCGGGGTGGCTTCGGCGGGTGCCGAGTCGCCGGCGGTGGCGGTGCAAAGCGCCGGCATCACGCCCAGGCCGTGCAGGGCATAGCCGGAAGGGCTGTGGAAGCGCGACCAGGTGAGGGTCAACTCCCCGTCGTTGGGCAGCCGCACCACGGTCTGCACCGTGCCCTTGCCATAGGAGGTGGTGCCGACGACCACGGCGCGGCCACGATCCTGCAACGCGGCGGTGACGATCTCCGCCGACGATGCCGAGCGGCCATCCACCAGCACCACCAGCGGCAGGCCGTTGGCGATGTCTTCCTGACGGGCGGTGTAGGCCTGGCGGCTTTCCGGATGGCGGCCACGGGTGGAGACGATCGGGCCCTCGGTCAGGAACAGGTCGCTGACCGCCACCGCCTGATCGAGCAGGCCGCCGGGATTGCCGCGCAGGTCGAGCACGATGCCGCGCAGGGTGGGGCCAAGCGATGCCTGAGCCTGCTTCACCGCATGGTCGACCCCGGCGGCGGTGCGCTGGTTGAAACTGGAGACGCGGATGAGCGCCACGTCGTCATCCAGGGTCAGGGTCACCGTCTGCGGCACCACCAGGGCACGGCGGATGGGCACCTGCACCGGCTGGTCGATGCCGGCGCGCTGGACGGTCAGGGTGACGGAACTGTCGATGGGGCCGCGCAGCAATTCCTTGATCCGCTTGGACTCGAGAGCGGGGGTCGGGGTGCCGTCCACGGCGGTCACGATGTCGTCGACGAACAGCAGACCGTCCGAGGGGGCATCCTCGAACACTTCCTTCACCAGCAGGCCGTCGTCGGCGGTGATGTAGCGGATGCCGATGCCGCCGAAGCCGTTGCGGCTGGCGCGATGGTCGCGGGCCTCCTCCGCCCCGGCGTAGCGGGAGAACATGTCGAGCTTGGCCAGGGTGGCGTCGAACACCGCCTGATAGATGTCCTCGGCGCTGGCGGCGGCCAATTGCGGGGAACTGGCACGCGCGGTCATGACCAGATCCGTCACCGCCTGCGACCAGCCGCGGGCATCATCGCCGCGAGGGGCATCGGTGACCGCCAGGGGGCCACTGGCGCCGCGCAACTCCACCTGACCGTTCCCGACTTCCACCGCCACGGCGGGATCGATGGTGCCAAGGCCCCGCAGACCTTCCACGGCAACCTCGGCGGTGGTCACGCCGTCTATATAGCGGTCGCTGATGGCGCCGAAGGCGAACGAGAACACCCGCTCCGCATCGCGCTGCGGGAACCCCGGGTCGCGCTCGGCCACGCGAACCGGAGCCGACGGAACGGGGCCCGCCGCGACGGCGGACGATGTGGGTCCTTCGCTCGGGGCGCAGGCGGCGGCGGTGAGCGCAGCCACCACCAGAGCCGTGCGCCTGATCCGATAAGCGGGACGAGTCAGTTTCTGTCGGAAGCTCATCTGGCCGCGGCCGATCCTCTCCCTCGCACCGCATGTATAGAAACATGCGGCGGGGACGCCTTACAAGAAGGGAATGCAACGATTTCCCCGGCTCACGCTCGCACTATGTGAGCCGCCGGGTTGAGAAATCGTGAAGAAGTCGAGGGAGGATATCCGCCTGTAGTGGGAGATCGGCAACTACGGGCGGTTCTTGCGGCGTACTTTGCCACTCTTCGTGGAAGTGGCACCGCTCCGGCCTTCCGCCGCCGGGCCGGCGGTCTTCACCCGCCGGGTCTCCTTGGCGGCCTTGCCGCGCCGTTCGCGCCCGAGGCTGCGTTCTTCCCCGCGCGGCCGTCCCGGCGCCTTGCCCTGCTTGTCGAGGATCTGGAAAATCATGCCGCCGGTCAAAGGGTTGGCTTCCATCAGCATGACCGCCACGGCATCACCCAGGGTGAAGGTGCGGCGGCTGCGGCGGCCGATCAGGGCATGGTGGATCTCGTCGTGGATGTAGTAATCCTCGGGCAGAGTGGAAATGGGCACCAGTCCATCGGCACCGCTTTCGTCCAGTTCCACGAACAATCCGAACCGCGTGACGCTCTTGATGTGGCCGGCGAAGGTGGCGCCCACCTTGCTGGCGAGCCAGGCGGCGGCGAAGCGGTCCACCGCCTCGCGTTCGGCGGTGGCGGCGCGGCGCTCGGTCATGGAGATGTGCTCGCCGATGGGGACCATGCGCTCGGCTTCTGTCTCGCTCAGCCCGTCCGGTCCCAGTTTGAGGGCATGAATCAGCCCACGGTGGACGATCAGGTCGGAATAGCGCCGGATGGGCGACGTGAAGTGGGCGTAGCGCCGCAGCGCCAGCCCGAAGTGACCCAGGTTCTCGGGGCTGTAGACGGCCTGCGCCTGGCTGCGCAGCACCACCTCGTTGACCAGGATCTCGTTCGGCGTGCCGCGCACCTGCTCCAGGATGCGGTTGAAGTGGTGCGGCTTCACCACCCCCTTCACCAGGCTGATGTTCATGCTGTCCAGGAACTCGCGCAGGGCCTCCAGCCGCTCCGGCGCCGGTTCGTCGTGGACGCGGTACATGCAGGGGACGCCGTGCTTTTCCAGTTCCTCCGCCGCGCAGACGTTGGCGAGGATCATGAACCCCTCGATCAGCTTGTGGCTGTCGTAGCGCGGGCGGGTGACGACTCCGGTGACCTGTCCGGCATCGTCCACCAGGATGCGCCGTTCCGGCAGGTCGAGGTCGAGGGTGCCGCGATGATGCCGGGCCTCGATCAGTGCCCGGTAGGCGCCATAAAGCGGCTCGATCACCGGCTTGAGCAGCGGCCCGGTGGTGTCGTCGGTCATGCCATCGACGGCATTCTGCACCTGGGTGTAGGTCAGGCGGGCGGCGGAGCGCATCATGCCGCGCGTAAAGGCATGGTCCAGCTTGTTGCCCTGGCGGTCGATGCGCATGCGCACCGCCAGCACCGGCCGGTCCTCGTCGGGGCGCAGGGAGCACCAGCCGTTGGACAGTTCCTCCGGCAGCATGGGCACCACCCGGTCGGGGAAATAGACCGAGTTGCCGCGCTCGAAGGCGGCGTTGTCGAGCGCATCGCCGGGGCGGACGTAGTGGGCGACGTCGGCGATGGCGACCAGCAGCTTGAAGCCGCGCGGGTTGTCCGGGCTGTCGTCGGGCTCGGCGTAAACGGCGTCGTCGAAGTCGCGAGCGTCCTCGCCGTCGATGGTGACCAGCGGGATGGCGCGCAGGTCCTCGCGCTTGCCCATGGACGCCGGGCCGGCGGCGCGGGCCTGCTCCAGCGCATCGGGCGGAAAATCGACGGGGATGCCGTTCTCGTGAATGGCGATCAGGCTGACCGACTTGGCCTCGCCGGCGCGGCCCAGGCGTTCGACGATACGCACCAGCCGCAGGCCGAGGCGGCGCCCCGGCATGACCTCGGCCACCACGATCTCGCCCGGCTCGGCGCCGAGGGTGCCGTCGCGGGGGACGAGGAATTCGTATTTCTCGCGTTTGTTGGTCGGCACCAGCCGGCCGCCTTCGGCGCCGGTCTGGAACACGCCCAGCACCTGCGCCGGGGCGCTGGCCAGCCGCTTGATCAGCTTGCCGTCGTATACCCCTTCGCGCAGCGGCCGCACCCGCACCAGGGCGCGGTCGCCGCGCCCCATGGCCTGGCTCTTGCGGTCGAGCAGCAGCACGGTCGGCGGCTCGGCCCCCTCGGCGACGCCGCTGATCGGGCGGGCGATGAGGCCGCCCTCGGAGTCGATGGCCACCACCTCCACCACCACCACGTCGGGCAGGGCGCCGGGCTTGTGGTACTGGCGCTTGTGGCCGCGTTCGATGGCGCCGTCGTCGGCCAGTTCCTTGAGGATGCCGCGCAGCCACACGCGGTCCTGGCTGCCGATGTTGAAGGCGCGGGCGATTTCCCGCTTGCCGACCTTGCCGGGACTTTCGCGGATGAACTCCAGCACCTGGTCCTTGGTCGGCAGCGGCGCGGGGTGCTTGGGCTTGGTCAAGGCGGGTCCTTTATTGAGTGGGGCGGCGGTCGTCGGGAATAGCCACCAAGACACCAAGTACACCAAGGCCGCCCTGCGGGCGGTGGGGGCGAGGGAGGGGGCCCTCCCTCGCGCTCCCTCCTTGAGTCTTCCCCATGTGCGCCGCGACGAAGGGACGTGGTCGATCCAGGCGCCGGTGGTGGATCTGAGGAGGTTCTCTTGGTGTACTTGGTGCCTTGGTGGCTAAAAAACCATCACGCCCCCGACGCGGTCTTCTTCGACTTCGACGCGCTCGCGGTCTTGCTCGTTGCGGCCTTCTTCGCCGGCGTCTTCTTGGCGGCCGGGGCCTTCTTTTCCGCCGGAGCCTTGGCGGCCGCCGTCTTCTTGGGGGCGGCCTTCTTCGCCGGCTTCTTGCCGGACGCGGCATCCTTGGCGGCCTTGGCGGCCAGCAGCGGCACCGCTTCTTCCAGCGTGTAGGTGTCCTTGTCGGCGTCGCGCGGGATGGTCGCCCGCACCGAACCGTGTTGGACGTAGGGGCCGTAACGGCCGTCGTGCAGGGTCACCGGCCCGCCGTCGGGGTGGTCGCCCAGCGTCTTGGCGGGTGCGGCGGCCTTGCGGCCGCCCTTGGCCTCGGCCAGCACCACCACGGCGCGGTTGAGGCCGATTTCCAGCACATCGTCGTCGCGGCCGAGCGACTTGTAGGTGTCGCCATGCTTGAGGTAGGGACCGAAGCGGCCGATGCCGGCCAGGATCGGCTGTTTCGTCTCCGGGTGCAGGCCGATCTCGCGCGGCAGGGCGAGCAGGGCGAGCGCCTTGTCGAGCGTCACATCGGCCGGGTCCATGCCCTTGGGCAGACTGGCGCGCTTGGGCTTGGTCTTGCCCTCCGGCTCGCCCAGCTGGACATAGACGCCGTAAGGCCCCTTGCGCAAGGTGACGTCGAGGCCGGTTTCCGGGTCCTGGCCGAGCAGCTTCGGACCCTCCGGCACGCCTTCGCCTTCCGCCCGGTCGCCACCGCCGGCACCGTCCGCCAACTGACGGGTATAGCGGCACTCGGGGTAGTTGGAGCAGCCGATGAAGGCGCCGAACTTGCCCAGCTTCAGCGACAGGCGGCCGTCGGCGCAGGTCGGGCACTTGCGCGGATCGTGGCCGTCGTCGCTGACCGGGAACAGGTGCGGCGCCAGATCGCGGTCGAGGGCGTCCAGCACCTCGGAGACCCGCAGGCCGGAGGTCGCCTCCACCGCCTGCCGGAAGTTCTCCCAGAACTGGCGCAGCACGTCCTTCCAATTGGCGCGGCCGCCGGATACGTCGTCGAGCTGGTTCTCCAACTCGGCGGTGAAATTGTACTGGACGTAGCGGTTGAAGAAGCTTTCCAGGAAGGCGGTGACGATGCGGCCGCGATCCTCCGGCACGAAGCGGCGCTGATCCAGCTTCACGTAATCGCGGTCCTGCAACACCGACAGGATGCTGGCATAGGTGGAGGGCCGGCCGATGCCCAGTTCCTCCATGCGCTTGACCAGCGAGGCTTCGGTGTAGCGCGGCGGTGGCTGGGTGAAGTGCTGTTCCGCCTTCACCGGCCCGCGCGACACCGGCTCCTGCTCGCGCAGGGGCGGCAGCAGGCGGCTGTTCTCGTCCTCGTCGCTGTCGTCGCGGTCCTCGCGGTAGAGCTTGAGGAAGCCGTCGAACTTCACCACCGAGCCGTTGGCGCGCAGGGTGATGGCGCCGGCCTTGTCGGTGAGGTCCACCGCCACCTGATCGAGCACGGCGCTTTCCATCTGGCTCGCCACCGTGCGCTTCCAGATCAGTTCGTAGAGGCGGAACTGGTCGCGGTCGAGCGAGCGGGAGACGGTGCTCGGGTGGCGCATGATCTCGGTCGGGCGGATCGCCTCGTGCGCTTCCTGGGCGTTCTTCGCCTTGGTCTTGTAGATGCGCGGGCTGTTCGGCAGGTAGTCCTTGCCGAACTCGCGGTTGATGTAGCCGCGGGCGGACTGGATCGCCTCCGGCGCCATCTGCACGCCGTCGGTTCGCATGTAAGTGATGAGGCCGACCGTCTCGCCGCCGATGTCCACGCCCTCATACAGCCGCTGGGCGATCTGCATGGTCTGCTTGGCCGAGAAGTGCAGCTTGCGGCTGGCTTCCTGCTGCAAGGTGGAGGTGGTGAACGGTGGCGCCGGGTTGCGGCGGGTTTCCTTGCGCTCGACGCGGGCGACGGTGAACTGCGCCGCCTCGATGGCCGCCTTGGCGGCCAGGGCCGACGCCTCGTTGCCGAGGTCGAACTTGTCGAGTTTCTTGCCCTCAAGGTGGGTCAGACGGGCGGAAAAGGCATCCCCGTCCTTGTTCTTGAGCGCGACGTCGACGGTCCAGTATTCCTGCGCCCGGAACCGTTCGATCTCCGCTTCACGCTCGCAGATCAGGCGCAGGGCGACGGACTGCACGCGCCCGGCGGAGCGGGAGCCGGGCAGCTTGCGCCACAGCACCGGCGACAGGGTGAAGCCGACCAGATAGTCGAGCGCCCGTCGCGCCAGATACGCCTCGATCAGTTCCTGGTCGAGGTCGCGCGGGTTGGCGATGGCGTCCAGCACCGCGCCTTTGGTGATGGCGTTGAAGGTGACGCGCTTGACGGTCTTGTCCTTCAGCGCCTTGCGCGCCCGCAGCACCTCCAGCACGTGCCAGGAAATGGCTTCTCCCTCGCGATCAGGGTCGGTCGCGAGATAGATGGTGTCGGCCGACTTCACCGCCGAGGCGATGTCCTTGATGTGGCGCTCAGCCTTGCCCTCGACCGTCCAGTCCATGGCAAAGTCCTCGTCCGGCCGCACCGACCCGTCCTTGGCGGGCAGGTCGCGGATGTGGCCGTAGGACGCCAGGACCGTGAAGTCCTTGCCCAGGTACTTGTTGATGGTCTTGGCCTTCGCCGGGCTCTCGACGATGACGACGTGCATAAGGTCGGACGCTTCCCGTGATGAAGGGTGAGGGGGTAGGCCGAGTCGGGTCAGCCGAAAAACAGCAGGGAAACGCGGTTCCCCGAGTGACGTTCCAGGCGGCCGGCCAATTCCAGTTCAAGCAGAATCGTTGCGACCACCGGGGCTGACAATTGGCACTCCCGGATCACTTCGTCAACCGTAACCGGGCTGGGGCCCAGGCAGCCGACCACCGTCGCGCGTGCCGCATCGGGGATGTCGGCAGGCGGTGCCGGGGGTGCCACGGGGGCCGGCGCGTCCCGGTTTTCCTGAAGATCGCGCCGCCGCAACAGGGGATCGAGCACCTCCACCACATCCCCCGCATGGCGGACCAGGGTCGCCCCTTCGCGCAGCAGGTGGTTCGGCCCGCCGCAGCGCGGATCGACCGGCGATCCCGGCACGGCGAAGACCTCGCGCCCCTGTTCCAGCGCCAGCCGGGCGGTGATGAGGGAGCCGGAGCGTTCGCTTGCCTCGACCACAACGACACCGGCGGCGATGCCGCTGATGATGCGGTTGCGGCGGGGGAAGTGGCGGGCCTGCGGCTCGGTGGCGAGCGGCTGTTCCGACACAACGGCGCCGGACTCGACGATGGCGGCGTGCAGGCGGTCGTTCTCCGGCGGATAGATGACTTCCGGCCCGCCGGCCACCACGGCGCAGGTGCCGCCGGCGAGCGAGCCTTCGTGCGCCGCCGTGTCGATGCCGCGGGCGAGGCCGGAGACCACCAGAAGGCCGAACTGGCCGCTGAGATCGGCGGCCAGCCGGCGGGCGAACTGCCGGCCGTTGGCGCTGGCGTTGCGGGCGCCGACGATGGCGACGGCGGGCCGTTGCAGCAGATGGGCGTTGCCGAGCAGGAGCAGCAGCGGCGGCGCGTCCTCCACCGCCCGCAGGCGGGCCGGATAGGCGGGGTCGCAGGCGGCGAGGAGATGGACGCCGGCCCGCTCCAGCGCCGTCAGCTCCCGTTCCGCCTCGGCCTTGGAGCATAGCCGCACCGCCTTGGTTCGGCCGCCGCGACGGGCGAGGTCGGGCAGGGCCGCCAGGGCATCGCGGGCGGTGCCATAGCGTTCCAGCAGCCGCCGGAAGGTGACGGGGCCGACGTTCTCGCTGCGGATGAGGCGCAGCCAGTCGATCTTTTCGGCGGACGAGAGGGAGCGGGGAACGGTGGTCATGGGGCGAAGGCTGGACGCGAATCCGTGCCCCGTCAATCGCCCTGCGCGAGTGGCCGGGAAAGCCTTACTTCTTCTTGCTTCCGATCCGGCTCTCGGTGCCGTTGAGCAGGCGGTTCAGGTTCTCGCGATGACGAATCCAGGCCAGCACCGCCAGCAGGGCGAAAGCCGCCGCGTGCAGCGGAGTCGCCAGGAACCACGCCGCCACCGGCGCCACCGTCAGCGCCACCAGCGCCGACAGCGAGGAATAGCGGGTGATCGCCGCCGTCAGCAGCCACAGGCCGCAGGCCGCCAACCCCACCGGCCAGGCGGTGGCGAGCAGGGTGCCGAGGGTGGTCGCCACCCCTTTGCCGCCCTTGAACGTCAGCCAGACCGGGAAGTTGTGACCGAACACAGCCGCCACGCCGGCCGCCAAAGCTGCCTCCGCCCCCAGGTCTCCGCCGCCGCCACCCAGCATCGCCGCCGCCAGCAAGGCCGCGATGGCGCCTTTGCCGGAGTCGAGCAGCAGGGTGGCGAGGGCGGCCGGCTTGTTGCCGGTGCGCAGGACGTTGGTGGCGCCGATGTTGCCGGACCCGATCTGGCGGATATCGCCCAGGCCCAGCAGGCGGGTAATCACCAGCCCGAAGGGGACGGACCCGAGCAGGTAGCCGCCCAGCGCGGCGACGGCGAGCAGAAGCGCGGGGGACAGGTCAGCCATGGTGGTGCTCGAACACCGTGCGGCCGTCGATCACCGTGCGCAGCACGCGGCCCTGCACCGGGCGCCCGTCGAACGGCGTGTTCTTCGACTTGGACCGCAGGTTGCCAGCAACCACCTTCCAGGCGCGGCCGGGATCGAACAGGAAGAAGTCGGCCGGCGCGCCAACGGCCAGTCGGCCGGCGGTCAAGCCCAGGCGGTCGGCCGGCCCCACGGTCAGCAGCCGCAGCACTTCCAGCAGGCTCAGGTGGCCGTTGTGGAACAGGTCGAGCGACACCGGCAGCAGAGTTTCCAGCCCGATGCCGCCGAAGCTGGCCTGATTGAAGGGCAGGCGCTTGGTGTCCTGGTCCTGCGGCAGGTGGTCGGAGGCGATGCAGTCGATGACGCCCCCCTTCAACGCCTGCACCACCGCCTGACGGTCGGACTCGGCCCGCAGCGGCGGGTTCAGCTTGGCAAAGGTGCGGTAGTCGGACACCGCCAGTTCGTTCAGGGCGAAGTAGAACGGCGCCGTGTCGCAGGTGACGTCCAGGCCCTTGTCCTTGGCGCGGCGGATCACCTCCACCGACTCGGCGCAGGTGATATGGCTGGCGTGGTAGCGGCCGCCGGTCATGGCGACCAGCCGCATGTCGCGTTCCAGCATGATCACTTCCGCCTCGCGCGGGATGCCGGACAGGCCGAGGCGGGTGGCCAGTTCGCCGGCGTTCATGACGCCGCCGGTCAGCGCCCGTTCCTCCGGGTGGTTGACCACCAGCAGGCCGAAGCTGCCGGCGTAGGAGAGCGCCCGGCGCATGATCTGGGCGTCGGCGATGGGGTGGACGCCATCGGTGAAGGCGACCGCCCCTGCCGCCGACAGCAGGCCCATCTCGGCGATCACCTCGCCGGCGCAGTTCTGGGTGGCGGCGCCGTAGGGGTAGACCTTGGCAAGGCCGATCTTGCGGGCGCGGCGGGCGACGAATTCCACCGTCGCCTCGTCGTCGATCACCGGGTTGGTGTTGGGCAGGCAGACCATGCTGGTCACCCCGCCGGCCACCGCCGCCTCGCCGGCGGTGCGCAGGGATTCCTTGTGGTCCTCGCCGGGCTCGGCCAGGCTGACGCGCATGTCCACCAGACCGGGGGCGAGGCAGGCGCCGGCGCAGTCGATGACCTTGGCGTCGGAGGGCACGGCGCCACGCCGCACCTCGGCGCCGACGGCGGCGATCTTCTCGCCTTCGATCAGCAGGCCGCCGGTGGTGTCGGTGCCGGTGGCGGGGTCAAGCACGCGGGCATTGACGTAAGCGACGCGGCCGAATGCCTTTTGCAGCATCTCAGGCGTCTCCCTGGACGAAATTGGAGGCGTTGCGGACCAGGGTGTCGAGCACGGCCATGCGCACCGCCACGCCCATTTCCACCTGCTCGCGGATGACAGAGCGTTCGATGTCGTCGGCGACGTCGGAGTCGATCTCCACCCCCCGGTTCATGGGGCCGGGGTGCATGATCAGCGCATCGGGCTTGGCCAGCGCCAGCTTCTCCCGGTCGAGGCCGAAGAAGTGGTAATATTCGCGGACCGAGGGGATGTAGCTGCCCGCCATGCGCTCGTTCTGCACCCGCAGCATCATCACGATATCCACGTCCTTGAGGCCGCGGCGCATGTCGGTGAAGGCTTCCACGCCCAACTCCTCGATGCCGGTCGGCAGCAGGGTCTTCGGCGCGATCACCCGCACCCGCGCCCCCATGGTGGTCAGCAGGTGGATGTTGGAGCGGGCGACGCGGGAATGCAGCACGTCGCCGCAGATGGCGACGGTGAGATTGTCGAGATGACCCTTGCGGCGGCGGATGGTCAGGGCATCCAGAAGCGCCTGGGTCGGGTGCTCGTGGGCGCCGTCGCCGGCGTTGATGACGGCGCAGTTGACCTTTTCCGACAGCAGCTGCACCGCGCCCGAGTCCGCATGGCGCACCACCAGCGCGTCCAGGTGCATGGCGTTCAGCGTCACCGCCGTGTCGATCAGCGTCTCGCCCTTGGCGACGCTGGAGGAGGAGACGCTCATGTTGATGACGTCGGCTCCCAGGCGCTGCGCCGCCAGCTCGAAGCTGGTGCGGGTGCGCGTCGAGTTCTCGAAGAACAGGTTGACGATGGTGCGTCCGCGCAGCGTGTCGGTCTTCTTCGATGCCGACCGCGACTGTTCGGCGTAACGGTCGGCGAGATCGAGCAGCGCCTTGATTTCCCAAGGGTGCTTGCCCTCGATCCCGAGCAGGTGGCGGTGCGGATATCCGGGTTCGTCGGTCATGGCGCGGATCATACGTTGGGGGTGGGGCGGCGGCAAGTTAGGCGTCGGCGCGCGGGGGCGGCGAGGGTCTCACGGGCGGTAGGCGTCGATGCGGTAGAAGTCGGCCGGCGGGCGGTCCATGAAGAAGTGGGCGATCATCTCCAGTGCCCGGCGCTGACCGGGGAAGGCCACCGTCTCCACCGCACGCGGCAGCGGCAGCCAGGCGTAATCGTCGTGGGCGGCATCCAGCGCCACCGGCTCCTGGCTGTTGGTGCGGGCGACGAAGACGGGCACCACCTCCATCACCTCGTCCCTGGGATTGTAGAACAGGTCGGTGTTGCCGGTGGTGTAGAGGGTGATGGGCTTGAGGCCGGTTTCCTCCTGCACCTCGCGGGCGGCGGCCTGCCAAGCTGTCTCGCCGGTCTCGATGCGGCCGGACACCAGCGTCCAGGCGCCCTTGAAGGCGCCGGTGGCGCGGCGGATCAACAGCACCTGACGGCCGTTGATGACGGCGGCGGCGACGGCGGTGCAGCGCTGCGGGACGGCGGTGGTGCTGGGATCGGACGTCATGGCGGCAGAAGGGCTCCGGCTGCGGCGCGATGGGGCGACATTTACCGCCATCCGCCCGGTGCAGGCAAGCCGCGTGGATGCCCGCTCGCGGCGCGGCATCGGGCGTAAAACGCTACCGGAACGGGCGAAGCCATGATATCTATAATAGTCTTATGGCTTCTGCCGAGGTGTCGATGACCTTCATCAATCCGGCCCGGCTGCCGGACACGGGGCATCCGCTCATCGACCAGGGGCATGCCGTTCTGGCCGACCTCGCCAACGACCTTTACTTGGCCTGGCAGCAGGGGGAGGCGGCCACCCTGGGGCCACGGGCGCGTCATTTCGTCAAGGCGCTGGCGGATCACTTCGCCGACGAAGAGCGCATCATGGACGAGGTGGGGCTGGCCACCGCGCCCGAGCATCGCCGCCGCCATGCCGATCTGCTGGAGGAGTTTTCGGCTCTCGCCGATCTGCTGGAGCAGGCCGCCTCCCTCTGCGCCGACGTCATGATCGACCTGTTCCGCGCCACCGAGCGGCTGGTGTGGGAGCACGAGATGATCGATGACCAGGATTTCTGGGTGCATTTCGCCGGTCAGGGGCGGGCGCCGGAGGTGCTCATCGAGTGGGGACCGCAGGTGGCGGTGGGCCACCCGGAGATCGACGGCCAGCACCGGACCCTCATCACCCTGGTCAACGAACTGCATGCCGCCGTGGCGGCAGGCGCCGGGCGGGAGGCGCTGATGGGCCGGCTGGTGGCCCTGCGCCGCTTCAGCGCCCGCCATTTCGCCTGGGAGGAGCGCATGATGGCGCTGACCCCCGGCGCCCATAGCGACGATCATGTGGCGCTGCACGCGGCGCTGCTGGGCGATCTCGACCGTGTGCTCGGCCACCTGCGCGACGGTCGGTACGAGACGGTGGAGGATCTGCTCTGCACCTACGTCAAGCATTGGCTGCTTCAACACATCGGCACTCTGGACCGCCGCCTCGCCGAGTCCTTGCTGGCGGCGGAGGCGGCGCGGCCGGTCAGCCAGCGGGCGTGAACAGCGCCAGGGCGGCGGCGATCACCAGCGGCAGGGTGAGAACCGCCGCCAGCGTCTGAAGCGTGATGGTGTTGGCCATCATCGGCGCGTCCCCGCCCATCTGCCGCGCCAGCACATAGGACGAGGCCGAGCACGGCAGCGCGGCATACAGCACCGCCACCCCGGCCGCCGCCGGCTCCAGACCGGCGAGCAGGGCCAGGACGGCGGCGGCGGTCGGAACGCCGAGGAGCTTGGCGGCGCTGGCGATCAGCACCGGCCGCCCCGTGGTGGCGATCGCCGTCGGCGCCAATCCGGCCCCCACCGCCAGCAGACCGAGGGGCAGGGCGGCGCTGCCGAGAATGTCGAGGAAGGGGCCGATAACGATCTCAGGCATGCCGATGCCAAGGCCGTTCAGCGCCATGCCGAGCACGCAGGCGAGGATGAGCGGATTGGTGACGATGCCGCGCGCCGTCTGCCCCAGGCGTTGCCAGCGGCTGGCGGTGCCGTCGGTGCCGACGCAGCGGACCAGGGTGGCGACGGCCAGCACGTTGACCAGCGGCACCACGCTGGCGATGCAGATGGCCGTCAGCGCCACCCCGGCCTCGCCATACAGCGAGGCGGCGGCGGCAAGTCCGAGGTAGGTGTTGGGACGGATGCTGCCCTGGATCATGCTGGTGAAGGCCGCCGGCCCCACCTTGAACAGCGGCCGCGCCAGGGTCATGGCGGTGAACACCACCAGGATGGCCCCGGCATTGACCGCCATCAGCGGCCCCCATGCCATGTCCGCCAGCGGCGCCCGCGCGGTGGAGGCCAGCAGCAGGGCGGGGAAGGTGATGTAGTAGGTGGCCTTCTCCGCCGGCGCCCAGAAGGCATCGGGCACGAACCGCCCCCGCTTCATGGCAAAGCCGAGTGCGATGAGCAGGAAGGTGGGGATGAGGGCAAGAACGCTGTCGAGCATGATGCCCGACCGTTAACGCGGATGGAGCGGGGCGGCAAGGGCCGGTGAGGGCGGAACGGTCACGTCCATGGGTTGAGCAGGGGCACGGCGGTGGCGGCGAAATCGCCGGTGTTGCGCGTCACCACGGTGAAACCGTGCACCAGTGCGGTGGCGGCGATGAGGGCATCCCGTTCCGGCCGCGCATCGGGGACATGCAGGCGGGCGCACAGAAGCGCCACCGGCCCGTCGATCGGCAGAACGCGCCCGGCGAAGGATGGCACCACCCGCTCGTCCAGCCATTGGCGGAGAACCCGGCCGGCGGCCGCATCCCGCCGCTCGGCCCGCAGCACGCCGATGTGGATTTCCATCAGCGTCAGGGCCGACACGTACATGCTGTCGACGTCGGTGCTGCCGACCCAGCGCAGCACGCCGTCGTTCGCCCGCTCCGGCCGCCGGAGGTCGGACACGATGTTGGTGTCGAGCAGGTACATCAGAACTCTTCCGGGCGGATGAAGGGGCCGGTGAGGCGGGGCGGCTCGAAGTCAAAGTCCGCATCGGGCTCGTCCTGGCGGAGCAGATCGACCAGCGACGGCCCCGGTTCCCCCTTCAGGCGGCGGAACTCGGCATGGGTCATGAGCACGAAAGCCGCCTCGCCGCGATCGGTGATGATGACCGGGCCATTGCGGGCCTCGCGCTTGACGCGGGCCAGATCCTGATTGAACTCGCGGCTGGAGAAGGTGGCGGGCATCGGCTCTCTCCGTGTTTGGGGCTACGTTACTACATGGGGA
>JAEWWF010000176.1 GCA_023396465.1 Pseudomonadota bacterium | reverse complement strand
CCGCAAACATCGTGGGTGCTGCGCGAGCCCGGCTCCGGCACCCGGTCGGAGTTCGAGCGGGCGCTGGCCGGCTTCGGCCTCGATCCCGCCGCCCTGACGGTGGCGCTGGAACTGCCGTCCAACGAGTCGGTGCGGGCGGCGGTGGAAGCCGGCGCCGGCGCCACCGCTCTGTCAGCCTCGGTGGCGGCGGGGGCGCTGGAGGCGGGGCTGCTGTGCGCCGTCGGCCCAGCGCTGCCCGACCGCGCCTTCCACCTGCTGCGCCACCGCGACCGCCACCAGAGCCGCGCCGCGCAGGCCCTGACGGCGTTGGTGCTGGGGGAATGAAGCCCCGCACTGACGGGGAAACCAGGCTCCCAAGCGAGCATTGAGCGAGCGGCCAAGCGGGCGGGACGCCCGCGCCCGGCGAGGGCTCACACGGACATCACGCCCCCGCCCCCACGGGGGAAGCCGGGCCCCCAGGCGAGCATTGAGCGAGCGGCCAAGCGGGCGGGACGCCCGCGCCCGGCGAGGGCTCTTAAACCGACGTCCCGCCCACCGTCAGCGGCTCGACCAGCAGGGTCGGCTGGCCGACGCCGCAGGGCACGCCCTGGCCGTCCTTGCCGCAGGTGCCGATGCCGGGGTCGAGGCCCATGTCGTTGCCGATGGCCTTCACCTTGGTCAGCACGTCCGGCCCGTTGCCGATGAGGGTGGCGCCCTTCACCGGGGCGCCGATGCGGCCGTTCTCGATCAGGTAGGCTTCCGAGGCGGAGAACACGAACTTGCCCGACACGATGTCCACCTGCCCGCCGCCGAAGTTGACGGCATAGAGGCCCTTCTTCACCGACGCGATGATGTCGGCCGGGTTGGCGTCGCCGCCTTCCATGTAGGTGTTGGTCATGCGCGGCAGCGGGCTGTGGGCATAGGACTGGCGGCGGCCGTTGCCGGTCGGCTTGGCGCCCATCAGGCGGGCGTTCATGCGGTCGAAGATGTAGCCCTTCAGGATGCCGTCCTCGATCAGCACCGTGCGGCCGGACGGCGTGCCTTCGTCGTCGATGGTCAGCGAGCCGCGGCGGTCCGGCAGGGTGCCGTCGTCGACCACGGTGACGCCGGGGGCGGCCACCCGCTGACCCATCTTGTCGGAGAAGGCGGAGGTCTTCTTGCGGTTGAAGTCGCCTTCCAGGCCGTGGCCTACCGCTTCGTGCAGCAGGATGCCGGGCCAGCCGGCGCCGAGCACCACGGTCATCTCGCCGGCGGGGGCGTCGATGGAGTCCAGGTTCACCAGCGCCTGGCGCAGAGCCTCGTCCACCGCCGCCTTCCAGGCGTCCTCGGCGACCAGACCGTCGTAGGTGACGCGCCCGCCCATGCCGTGGCTGCCGGTCTCCATGCGGTCGCCCTGGCTGACCATGACCGAGACGTTCAGCCGCACCAGCGGGCGGATGTCGGCGGCCATGACGCCGTCGGCGCGGACGATGTGAACCGCCTGCCACGACCCGGTGAGCGACGCCATCACCTGCACCACGCGCGGGTCCTTGCCGCGGGCGTAGGCGTCCATTTCCGCCAGCACCCGCACCTTTTCCTCGAACGGCACCAGCGGCAGCGGGTTGGCATCGGTGTAGAGGCTGGTGTTGGTGCCGCCCGGCGGCTCCGCCAGGGTGCCGCCGGCGCCCCGGCGTACCGCCTTCACCGTGTCGGCGGCGCGCGCCACGGCGTCGTTGTCGAGCAGGCTGGCGTGGGCGTAGCCGGTCGCCTCGCCAGCGACGGCGCGCAGGCCGAAGCCCTGCTGGGTGTCGAAGCTGGCCGATTTCACCCGGCCGTCGTCGAAGCTGATGCTTTCCGACTGGCGGTATTCCAGGAACAGCTCGCCGTCGTCGCAGCCCTCCAGCGCCTCGCGCACCGTCGACAGGGTGCGGTCGCGGTCGAGGCCGGCGCGGGTGAAGAACAGATCCTCGGTGACGGCGATATCGGCCATGACGCACTCCAACGGACGGAAAGGGGTGCCACGATACCCGCCGACGGCGACGGCGCAAACGGGGAAGTGGCGTGCCTAGTCCGCCTCATGTGGGGCGGCCGGCGGACCCTGTCACCACCCAAGCGGGCAGTTTCCCCACGGGAAAGAAGCGGATAAACATGGGGAACCCCTGCCGGAAGGTGTGAAACCGCCGTGTCCTTGCCGCCGCTGACCCAGCACCCCTTGCGCCTCACCGTCGCTGGCGAGGTCCACGCCCGTCCTTATGAACCACTGGACGGCGCCTGGCGCGTCTCCCACCTGGCGCTGGTGACGGGCGAGTTGCCACCGGGCACCGAGACGGCGCTGATCGGCGAGTTGCTGCGCCGCTTCGGCCGCGCCGGACCGGGGCCTGAGACGGTCTATCTGACCGTCGACCTTGGCCCCTTCCGCCTGCGGTGGGAACGGCACACGGAGTTTTCCACCTGGACCTTCCTGGTTCCCGGCCTGTCCACCGATGCCGCCGATCCCTTTGCCGCGCCCGCCCTGGCGCGGGTGCCGGAAGACTGGCTGACGCAGTTGCCGGGCAAACTGCTGGTCGGGTTGCATGTGGTGCTCGACCCCGCCCCGCGCGGCGCCGAGCAGGTGGCGCCGCTGTTCGGCGGCCGCATCGTCGGCAGCCGGGTGGGCGGCGGCGCCGGGGCGGTGTTCACCGATTTCCTGCTCGCCGCCGACGGTTTCGGCCGCGCCCTGGTGGTCGGCGACGGCATGACGCCGGGCCTCGCCGGCCGCACCCTGCAACGGGTTCTGGAGTTGGAGACCTACCGCCTGATGGCGCTGCTGGCCCTGCCGCCGGCCCGCGAGACGGCGCCGCGCCTGACGGTCATCGAGCAGGGCGTCAGCGCCGCCATGGCCCATCTGGCGGAAGACGACGGCGACGCCGGCCGCGATCGCCGCCTGCTGTCGCGCCTGACCGCCCTGGCGGCGGAGAACGAGCGGCTGCTGTCGGGCCTCAGCTACCGCCTGTCGGCCTCACGCGCCTATTACGCCATCGTCCAGCGGGCGGTGGACGACCTGCGCGAGGACCGCATCGAGGGCTTGCAGACCATCGCCGAGTTCCTCGCCCGCCGTCTGGCGCCGGCCATGCGTACCTGCGATTACGTCGGCGCCCGCATGGAAGCCCTGTCCAGGCGCCTGACGCGGGCCGGCGACATGCTGCGCACCCGCGTCGACATCGGGCTGAACGAGAACAACCGCGATCTGCTGCGCAGCATGAACACCCGCGCCGAACTCCAGTTGCGCCTCCAGGAGACGGTGGAGGGCCTGTCGGTGGTGGCCATCAGTTACTACGTGCTCGGGCTCGTCGGCTATATCGCCAAGGGCCTGAAGGAAGCCGGCCTGTCGCCGGTGAAGCCGGAAGTGGCGGTCCTGGGCGCGATGCCGCTGGTGCTGGCGCTGGTGTTCATCGGCGTCCGCCGCCTGCGCCGGGCGGTGGTCAAGCACGGCGACTGACGACGGCGGCCTCACGCCCCCGCCGCCAGCTGGTATACGGCCACCTCCGGACGGGACAGCACCCACCCCCCCACCCGCGTCACCTCCCCCGCCCGAAACGCCTGACGGCTGCGGCGGGCGATGGCGGCCAGCACCTCGGCATCGGACACCGTCGCCAGGGCGGCGAGGGACAGTCCGGTCGCCTCGCAGCACAGGGCCTCGGCCGCCGCCGACGGCCAGGGAACGGCACGGGCGGCGGAGCGGTCGCCGGCCAGGGTGCGGCACAGACGGCGCAAGCGGTCTTCCGCCCCCGCCGACGGCAACGCGGCGGCCGGAGTGGCCGTCACCGCCAGCGCGCCAAGACCCCCGGCGGTGGCGAGCAAGGTCCGGCGCGACAAAGCCTCCGCCGCCGTCAGGATGTCACGAGTCATTGCTCATCCTTTCCCGCAGGTGATCGGCCAGCCGCAGCGACAGGGCGGCGATGGGCCATGTCGGGGTGGTGGCGCCGATGGTCGGGAATACCGAACTGCCGACGACATAGAGGTTCTCCATGCCGTGCAGCCGCAGGTCGGCATCGACCACGCCGTCTTCCGGCACGGCGCTCATGCGGGTGGTGCCGCAGTGGTGATAGCCCCACTCAACGCTGTCGCTCCACCCGCCGCCGGGATCGAAGTCCGTCTTCACGCGGCCGAGCCCGGCCTCGCCCAGCGCCCGCGCCAGTGCCGTCAGAGAGACATCGACGCTGTGCAGGTCGATGGCGTTGGCCTGGAAACTGAGGCGTGCCCGCGGCAGACCGAACCGGTCGGTGGCGCCGTCGAGGGTGACCCGCGAGTCGGGGTTCGGCGTGCTCTCGGCGATGGCCCGCACGTAGAAGTGCATGGTGGCGTCGCTCATGCCCAGCTTCTCGCCGGCATGGGACAGCACGTCATCGAAGTTGGAGAACATGCCGACGATGTCGCGGTCCAGCGTCCGGGGCCACTCGAACCGCTCCAGGTCACCGGCGATGCGGCGAAAGGCACGGACACCGTAGCTCTGGCCGGGGATGAGGGTGAAATTGACGTTGGTCAGCTTGTGCTGGCGCTGGAACCCGTCGGAGGTCTCGATGGCCGGCACCACCACCGTGTCGCCCAGTTGGCGGCCCTTCCACGGCAGGTAGACCGAGGCCTCCGCCGCCGCCATCGGCATGGCGAGAACGCCGACGTCGGCCCCCACATGATCCATGAAGAATCGGCCGATGAGGTCCGGCGCGGTGCCGAGCGCCCGATCCTTCACCGCCCGCGCGGCCAGCAGCAGACGGGCGTTTTCCACCCCGCCGAGAGCCAGGACGAAAAAGCGGGCGGTGGCCGTGAAGGTCTCGTCATCGTAACGCTGCACGGTGACACGGGCGAGTTTCCGCCCCCCGTCGCCGGCCGGCTCCAGATCGACCACGCTGGCGCGCAGCACGCAGGTGATGGCGTCGGAGGCTTCCAGGTCGCCGCGATAGCGCTCGGCGAACCGGGTCGGCGGGCTCAATTGCGACACGCTCTGCACGAAGGTGTCGGGCAGCGGGAACAGGGTACCGCCGACGGCATCCACCCACTCCTCGGCGAGAAAGCCGCGGTCGGTGATCTCCACCAACGGCCGCGCCTTCTCAAGGTAGCCGAGCAGGGTGTCGTAGGGGAGCGGCCAGCCGCTGCGGGGAATCCAGTCCCGCGCCTCGAAGTCGATGCGGTTGTAGGGCCGGCAGTAGCCGGACCAATGGTTGGTGGTGCCGCCGAAATAGCGCAGGCGGGAGGAATAGATCGGGGCATAGCCCAGCGACTCGCCGTCGTAGACATCCTGCGACTCGTCGGTGAACTCCTCCTCGCCGGCCTCCAGCAGGATCACCTTGGCGCCCCCGGCGGCCATCTCGCGCGCCAGGGTAATGCCGGCGGCACCGGCCCCGACGATGCACACGTCTCCTGCCAGCTCCGACCCTGGGTCGATGCCTTCCGCGGTGATGATCATGGCGTCTCCGAAGGTTCCTGAGGCCCGGCGCCCTGCCGCGCCGTCGCCTGGAAACCGTACACGCCTGCCCGGTGCTGTCCATTCCACCGCAAGGAGAGCGGCGGCTCTTTCGCGCCCGCCGCCGCCGCCATGGGGCGTAGAACGGGCGGGGTGGAGGCTTTGGGCCTCAGTCCGGCGTCGCCGCGCGTTCCGGGCGCCACCAGTCCAGATGGTCGCGGAAGGCGACGGTCTCGCCCACCACCACGATGGCCGGCGGTTCCAGCCCGTGCTCGGCCACCAGACGCGGCAGATCGGTCAGAACGCCGGTGACCACCCGCTGCGCCGGGGTCGCCGCCGAGGCGACGATGGCGGCGCTTTCCGCCGGGTTCCGGCCGCCGTCCACCAAGCGATCGACGATGGTTTGCAGGTGCTTGAGCGCCATGTAGAACACGATCACCGGGCTGCCCTTGGCCAGTTCCGCCCAGCGGATGCCGTCTGGCACCTCGCCGGTGGAGGCGTGGCCGGTCACGAAGGTGACGGCGGCGTTGGTGTCGCGGGTGGTGGCGGGGATGCCGGCATAAGCCAGCCCGCCGATGCCGGCTGTGATGCCAGGAACGACCCGGAACGGAATGCCGGCCTCGGCCAGCGCCCGCGCCTCCTCCGCCCCGCGTCCGAACACGAAAGGATCGCCGCCCTTCAGCCGCAGCACCCGGCGGCCGGCGCGGGCAAGGTCGATGAGCGAAGCGGTGATGGAGGGCTGGCTCGGGCTCGGCTTGCCGCCGCGCTTGCCGGCATAGACCAGCTCCGCCGCCGGATTGGCCAGCGCCAGGGCACCCGGATCGACCAGGGCGTCGTACACCACAACGTCGGCGGCGCGCAGGGCATGGGCGGCCAGCAGGGTGAGCAGGCCGGGATCGCCCGGACCCGCCCCCACCAGCCACACCCAGCCCGGCTCGAAGGCCGGCAGCGCGAAGGGAAGCGTCGTCGTGTCCATGGCGCGCACGCTAGCGCAAGCCCGCGCCCGTTTCCAGCGGTGGCTAACAGCGCCGTCCACGAACCGTCCGCCGCCCGCTCACGGCGCCGGGTCGGCCGCCGCGCGGGCCTGCCGCGCCAGATCCACCAACACCCGGTGGGCATCGCCGGCATCGGCGAGCGGTTGCGGGAACGGCAGGCGGACGCTGTCCTCGCCGCGCACCAGATCGCAGCCGTCGGCATCCAGTGCCGCCAGCCGCCAGCCGTCGTCCTCTCCGGCACGGCCAAGCAGGCGGGTGGCGTAGAGCGAGACCGCCTCGGCATGGTCGTCGTTCATGTGACCGCAGATGCCCGCCTCGGCGGCGGCGAGCGCGGCGGCGGCCTCGGGTGGAGTCAGGGCGTCGGCGGGATCGTCCAGCCACACCGCGCGGGCGAAGCCGCCGACGAAATGGACGCGGGTGATGGTCATGCGGAAGAAGCCGAAGTCGCCGAACCCGGCATAGAGCGCCGCCGCCGGATGGCGGGCGAGGAAGCGGCGGCGGCCGCGATCGATGTCGGCCTCGGTGGTCAGGCGGTCGACGCGGCCCATGACGGTGGCGCGGGCGCCGGTCTGCGGGTTGGGCAGGCCGTCGGTGTCGTCCAGCAGCAGGGCGGCGCGGGGATCGGCGGCCAGGTTGCGGGTGTGGTCGGACAGGCCCGACAGCAGCAGGATCGGGCTGGCGTCGTGGTCGGTGGCGAAGGTCACCAGACTGGCGTAGGGGGCGCCGGGGTCGCGCTCGCCAGCCGTGGTCATGGTGGTGGCGAGGGTGGCCTTGGTCCGCTCGCGCAGCAGGCGGCGGACCGCCTCGCGGTGGCTGCGGCCGGGCTTGATGACGGGGATCTCGGGCTTCATGGGGCGGTTCCGGATGATGGCGGGTAAACCCGAACTCTCCGCCGCCGATCGCCCCTTGGCAAGCGGTGGCGATTGCGGCCACACTGACACCATGCACCGCAGCGTCTCCATACGCACGCGGCCGGCCGACCAGCGGCCGCGCGTGGATCATCGCCCGGCCGGGTTCCCCGTCTGGCTGGCGATGGTGGCGTTGTGGTTGCAGGTGGTGGTCCCCCTCGGACAGGCCGTTCCCCTTCCGGCCGGGGCCGACACCCCCTTGCGCACCCTCGTCATCTGCACCGGGTTCGGCACCCGTGTGATCGACCAGGGGCAGGAGTCCCGCGGCGGGTCTTCCTCCGTCCCCGCCGCGTTCGCGTGCTCCGTCTGTACCGCCCTCGGCCTGACCGGCCTGCCGGTGCCCGATGTGGCCGCCCCCATGCCGGGCGCCGCGCCGTTCGCCGTGTTCGCCGAAGCGCGGACAACAGCCCCGCTCGACCGCGCGCCGCTGTCGGTCCGGGCTCGCGGGCCGCCGCCTGCCGTCGTCTGAGCACACACCGTTTAACGCACCGCTTGACGACGATCCGACGGGCGCTCCGCACGCGCTGCCCGTCCGCAGGAGTTTGACACCCATGTTCACCCGCATCCTCGGCGCCGCCACCGTCGCCGGCCTCATGCTCGCTGGTGCCGCTGGCGCCTTCGCCCATGGCGACAACAACGCCACCGCCGGCGCGATGGAAGTGGATCACGCCTGGGCCCGCGCCTCGGCCGGCATGGCCCGCGCCGGCGGCACCTTCCTGGAGCTGACCAATTCCGGCAGCGAGCCCGACGCCCTGCTGAAGGCCGCCGCCGATGTCTCCGACGTGGTGGAACTGCACACCCACATCATGGACGGCGACGTCATGAAGATGCGCCCGGTGGAACGCATCGACATCCCCGCCGGCCAAAGCGTCGAGTTGAAGCCGGGTGGCCTGCACGTCATGCTCATCGGCCTCAAGGAGCCGCTGAAGGAAGGCACCAGCTTCCCGCTGACGCTGACCTTCGAGAAGGCCGGTGAAACCACCGTGACGGTGAAGGTCAACGGCCCCGGCGCCATGACCTATGACGGCACGCCGGCCCCGGCTGGCAACGCGGCGGGCGATCACGCCCAGCACGGCAAGGCGCACTGACGCCCCGGCGGGACGGGCGGCCGTGCCGGCGTCCGTCCCGCATTTTTCATCGGACACGGCGCGCCCTCTTGCACTAGGATCGCGGCCCATCGCTGCAACCCGGTTCGAGATCAGGAGCCGCCCGCCCATGACCCCGCCCAAGAAGACCCCGCTGCCCCCCGAAGAGCGTGAAGTCTGGCTGCGCAAGGCCAAGACGCTGTCCGAGGCGCTGCCCTTCATGCGCGAGTTCGCCGGCAGCACCGTCGTCGTCAAGTACGGCGGCCACGCCATGGGCGATGCCGAGCTGGCGGAACAGTTCGCCAGCGACATCGTGCTGCTGAAGCAGGTGGGCATCAACCCGGTGGTGGTCCACGGCGGCGGCCCGCAGATCGGCCGCATGCTCGACCGCCTGAAGATCGAGTCGGAATTCGTCGACGGCCTGCGCGTCACCGATCAGGCGACGGTGGACATCGTCGAGATGGTGCTGGCCGGCGCCATCAACAAGGAAATCGTCACCGCCATCAACAAGGCCGGCGGCTTCGCCATCGGCATGTCGGGCAAGGACGGCAACCTGATCAAGGCCCGCAAGCTGCGCCGCACCAAGAAGGACCCGGACAGCAACATCGAACGGGTGCTGGACCTGGGCTTCGTCGGCGAGCCGACCGAGATCACGCCGCACCTGCTGGACATGTTCGAGGAAAGCGACGTCATCCCGGTCATCGCCCCCATCGGCATCGGTCCGAACGGCGAGACGTTCAACATCAACGCCGACACGGCGGCGGGCGCCATCGCGGCGGCCACCGGCGCCTCGCGCCTGCTGATGCTGACGGACGTGGTGGGCGTGCTGGACAAGGACGGCCAACTGATCCCCGACATGACCATCGCCGAGGCGCGCGCCTGCATTGCCGACGGCACCATCAAGGGCGGCATGATCCCCAAGGTGGAAACCTGCATGCACGCGGTGGAGCAGGGCGTGGAGGGCGCGGTGATCCTGGACGGCCGGGTGCCGCACGCCATCCTGCTGGAAATCTTCACCCCCCACGGCGCCGGTACGGCGGTGTGGATGGACTGAGGCCCGACCGGGCCGGCGCCGCGCAAGCGGCGTGAGCCAAGGGGAGGCGCAGCCTCCCCGCCCGGCGCCTGAGGGACCACAAACAAAAGGACACCCCACCCGTGGCCGAGAACCAGACTCCCCTCGAACAGGCCGAGACGCCCGACAGCCCCAATGCGCCTGGGCTGGAGCATGTCGAGGACTGGATCTTCGACCTCGACAACACGCTCTATCCCGCCACCTCCAGCCTGTTCCCGCAGATCGACGTGCGCATGAAGGAATTCATCGCCGCCTTCCTGAAGGTCGATCCGCACACGGCGTTCGAGATCCAGAAGCGCTATTACCACGAGTACGGCACTACCCTGCGCGGGCTGATGCTGAAGCATGGGCTGGAGCCGGACGAGTTCCTGGCCTATGTCCACGATGTCGACCATTCGGTTCTGGAGCCCTGCGCGGCGCTGGACGCGGCGCTGACGGCGCTGCCGGGGCGCAAGCTGATCTTCACCAACGGCAGCGAGCGCCACGCCGAGCGGGTGCTGGAAACGCTGCAACTGGCGCACCACTTCGACGGCATCTTCGACATCCGGGCGGCGCAGTTCATCCCCAAGCCGCAGCCGGAAACCTATGCCGCCATGCTGCGTCACTTCTCGGTGCGGCCGGAGGTGTCGGCCTTCTTCGAGGACAGCGCCCTCAACCTGAAGCCGGCGGCGGAAATCGGCATGACCACGGTGTGGGTGCGGCCGCACGACGTGCAGTGGTTCCGCCATACCCACGACCTCAGCTATTGCCACCACATCACCGACGATCTGGTGGAGTGGCTGGAGGCGGCGGGCAAAACCCTCAGCCCGCGCGGCTGACACCACCACCACCGGCGAAGGCGCGGCGGTAGTCGGTGGGGCTGACGCCGACCCGCAGGCGGAAGTGGTGGCGCAGCGTCGCCGCCGAGCCGAAGCCGCAGGCGGCGGCCAGGTCTTCCATGGCCAGCGCCGTGGTCTCCAGCAGGTCGCGCGCCCGCGCCACCCGCCGGGCAGTGAGCCAGTCGCCGGGGGTGGTGCCGGTGGCAGCCTGGAAGCGGCGCAGGAAGGTGCGGCGGCTGAGGCCGGCACGGGCCGCCATGGCGTCGATGCTCACCCCCACCGGCAGCTCGTCCCCCAGCCATGCCAGCACGGCGGCGAAGCGCCCCTCGGCGCGGGCCTGCACCGGGCGGTCGATGAATTGCGCCTGGCCGCCTTCCCGGTGCGGCGGCACCACCAGCCGGCGGGCCACCATGTTGGCGATGCGCGGCCCAAAATCCTTGCGCACCACATGCAGGCAGAGGTCGATGCCGGCGGCGCTGCCGGCGGAGGTAAGGACGTCGCCCTCGTCGACATAGAGCACGTCGGGCTCCGCCCGCACCGCCGGGTAATCGCGGGCGAGGATCGGCACATGCCGCCAGTGGGTGGTGGCGCGGCGGCCGTCGAGCAGCCCCGCCGCCGCCAGCACGAACACGCCGGAGCAGATGGACACCAGCCGCGCGCCGCCGGCATGGGCGGCGCGCAAGGCATGGAGCAGGGCAGCCGGCGGTCGTTCCTCGCGGTCGCGCCAGCCGGGGATGACGATGGTGCCGGCGGTCGCCAGCAGGTCGAGGCCGCCGTCGGCCATCACCCGCACGCCGCCGGTGGCGCGCAAGGGGCCGGGGTCGGCGGCGGCGACGGCGAAGGAATACCAGTCCGGCCCCACCTCCGGCCGCGGCAGGCCGAACACCTCCACCACGATGCCGAACTCGAAGGTGCAGAGCCCGTCATAGGCCAGGGCGACGACGCGGCGGCGGCGGGCGGCGGCGGGGAGGGAAGCAGGCGGCGCTATTGGCATGATCTTCACGAACATCGTCCCTGGTGCCGATTTCCCACCTCTACCGCCGCCGCCACACTGGCGCAACCGCAACCATCCGCCGCAGGAGACCCGCCATGCCCAGTGCCGTTGCCGCCGTGCCCGCCGCCGCCCCCGAGGTGGCGCTCGCCCACTTCGAGTCGTCCTTCACCTTCGAGACCGATTGCTGGGACGTCCACGATGCCTTTGCGCAAGGGGCGGTGGATTTCGTGCTGCTGGACGTGCGCGGGCCGGACCTGTTCGCCGCCGGCCATGTGCCCGGCGCCGTCAACCTGCCGCACCGCAAGATCATCGCCGCCACCCTGCGCGACTGGCCGCCGGAGACGCTGTTCGTCGTCTATTGCGCCGGCCCCCACTGCAACGGCGCCGCCCGCGCGGCGGTGCGGCTGGCGCGGCTGGGACGGCCGGTGAAGATCATGGCCGGCGGCGTCACCGGCTGGCTGGACGAAGGGTTCCCGCTCGCCCGGACCTAAACGGCCGCCGCCGACAACCCCCGCCCGCCGTCCGCCGTTGCCATGGGGGTTCCTCATGGACGGAGGTGACGGATGGCGAAAACAGAGCCGCGGGTGGTGATCATCGGCGCCGGCTTCGGCGGCCTCGCCTGCGCCCAGGCGCTGGGCGGGGCGCCGGTGCGGGTGACGGTGGTGGACAAGAACAACTACCACCTGTTCGCACCGCTGCTCTACCAGGTGGCGACGGCCGCCCTGTCGCCGGCCGACATCGCCGAACCCATCCGCCGCATCCTGCACCGTCACCGCAACATCGACGTCCGCATGGGCAAGGTGAGCGGCGTCGACACCGCCGGCCGGCAGGTGATCCTGTCCGACGGCGCCCGCCTGCCCTACGACCGGCTGGTGGTCGCCACCGGCTCGATCTACAGCTATTTCGGCCACGAGGCGGAATGGCAGCGCCACGCCCCCGGCCTCAAGACCATCGAGAACGCCCGCGAGATCCGCGCCCGCCTGCTCTATGCCTTTGAAAGCGCCGAGGCCATCACCGACCCCGAGGAACGGCGGCGGCTGATGACCACGGTGGTGGTCGGCGGCGGCCCGACCGGCGTGGAGATGGCCGGGGCGGTGGCGGAACTCTGCCGCTACACCCTCAGCCGCGACTTCCGCCACATCGACCCGCGCCAGGCCCGCGTGCTGCTGATCGAGGCGGCGCCGCGCATCCTCGGCCCGTTCCCGGAGGACCTCGCCCGCTATGCCGAGCGGGCGCTGGAGGCCAAGGGCGTCAAGGTGGTCACCGGGGCCATGGTCGACAGCATCGAGGCCGACGGCGTGGTGGTCGGCGGGCGGCGCATCCCCGCCGGCACCATCGTCTGGGGCGCCGGGGTGAAGGCGGCACCGGCCGCCGAGTGGCTGGGGATCGAGCCGGCCAAGGGCGGCCGCATCGCCGTCGAGCCCGACCTGTCGGTGCGCGGGCTGGACGGCGTCCATGCCCTCGGCGACGTCGCCCTGGCGGCCGGCGACGATGGCGCGCCGCTGCCCGGCCTCGCCCAGGTCGCCAAGCAGCAGGGCGAGCACCTCGGGCGGGCTCTGGCGCGGCAGGCGCGCGATGGCACGCCGGTGCCGCCGTTCCGCTACCGCGGCCGGGGCAATACCGCCATCGTCGGCCGCAACGCCGCCATCTTCGACTTCGGCCGGCGGCGGCTGAAGGGGCGGCTGGCGTGGCTGCTGTGGGCGGTGGTCCACGTCTGGCTGCTGGTGGGGGCCGAGAAGCGCATGCGGGTGACGCTCCAGTGGCTGTGGCGGTGGCTCACCTACCAGCGCGGCGCCCGCATCATCACCCGCGAGCCGCCCGATGCCGAAAAGCAGCTGTGACATTTTACTGTCAGGGTGGCGGGACGCGGCATTTCGCCATAAACCGGGGGTAGGACAGACGGATCACGGCTTCGCCACAACCGATCCGCCCCAAAAACAACGAGAGGAAAGAGAGAATGTCGCGCCGCCGGGCCATCGCGGTTGGAGACCACTTCATCAAGACGAGCGATCCCATGCAGCATGTGTGGCGGGTGGACTCCCTTCAGGAGTACGGCGATCTGCCGCCACACACGAAGATTCGCGAGTTGAGAACGGGGCAGACCATCACCATTGCCGTCTCCGCCCTGACGGACAACCGCTTGTTCCGCCGCGTCGCCGGACCGACCCCGGACGACGGCACACTCTAGACAGGGGCAGGCCGCCAAGCCCCGCCCCGGCCGCCGAGGCCGGGGTGGGCATGGCGGTTGCGATGATGCCGGAGGCGAGGACTCAAGCCTCGCCGACGGTGTCGAGCATGGCGGCGGTGATGGCGTCCTGGGCCGTCTTGCCGCCCCACACCAGGAACTGGAAGGCGGGATAGAACCGTTCGCATTCGGATACGGCGTGGTCCATCAGCTCTTCCATGGTTTCCTCGTCGAGGCCATGGCGCAGCATGACGGTGTGGCGGAACAACGGCACGCCGTCGTCGTGCCACAAGGCGAAATGACCAAGCCACAGCCGTTCGTTCAGCAGCGACAGCAGCTCGAACACATCGGCGCGGCGGTTCTTCGGCACCTTCAGGTCGAAGGCGCAGGTGACGTGCAGGCTCTCCAAATCCTGCGACCAGGCGAAGAACAGGGTGTAGTCGCACCAGTGGCCGGGGACTTCCATCGCCGCTTCCAGTTCGGTGCGGCGGTCGAAGGTCCAGTCCTTGGTCAGGGCGACGGTTTCGACGAGGTCGATGGGGTTGGCGTCAGTCGACGCGGCGTCGAGCGGGGCCGAATACATGCGGTCACCTCCCTGGCGCAGCGCGGGAAGGACTGGTCCCTCCCGCAGGATGGCGGCCGGGACGGGCGGCTGTGGACAAATCTAGGTATCAGGCCACCCCCTGACCACAAGACATAGCCTGCCAGAGGGGCGACTTTGGTGCAAGGATTCTGTGCAGGCGCAAAATTAAGGCACCAAACCGAGGCAGCCCCGCCACTGACCGGGCGGGGCCGCGCGCCGGTGATTGGCGGCGCCGTTACTCGCCTTTTTCAGGCCCTTCGCTCTCCGGCGCCGGCTCGGCCGCCGGTTCGTCGGCGGTGGGGGCGGCGGCCTCGACCTTGGGCTTCATCGCCTTGACGCCTGCGGCGTTGCGGTGGGACTTCACCCGTCGGGTGGCATTGACCGAGGCGGCGGAGCTGGTCGGCCGCACCGACGGCTTGCGCTTGGCGGCCTCTTCCAACTCGGCGAGGCGGGCGGCCAGGACCTCGTTCTCGGCGCGGGCCTCGGCGGCCATGGCGCGCACGGCCTCGAACTCCTCGCGCGTCACCAGATCCATTTCGGCAAGCACGCGCTCCAGCCGGTAGCGGATGATGCCCTCGATCTCGTCACGCACGCCGGTCAGGGCGCCAAGGGCGCCGCCGGCCACGCGGGCGAGGTCGTCGAACAGGCGGTTTTGCGTCTGCATGGTCTGTTAGCCTTCCGTTGCGGCCGGACGGCGGGCGCGACCGGCCGCCGGCGAATCCTGAAGCGGAGTATGGGTTGCCCGGCAAGGGCTTGCAACCGCCCACTCCTTGCGGCGGCGCGGACGCGGCCCTATAACCGGACAGGCCTGCGGATTATGGGGAGTTGCCTGCATGTACGTGGTCACCGGCGGCGCCGGGTTCATCGGTTCCAACGTCCTTGCCGCCCTGGAGGCGCGCGGTGCCCACGATCTGGTGGTGGTGGACCGGCTGCGCGACGGCGGCAAGTGGCGCAACATCGCCAAGCGGGAACTGACCGACATCGTGGCGCCGGAACGGCTGTTCGACTTCCTGGACGCCCACCGCACGCGCATCCAGGCCATCTTCCACATGGGCGCCATCTCGGCCACCACCGAACGCGACGCCGACAAGATCATCGAGAACAACTTCACCCTCTCCATCGCGCTGTGGAAGTGGTGCACCGTCAACCGGGTGCGGCTGATCTATGCCTCCTCCGCCGCCACCTACGGCGACGGCAGCGCCGGCTTCGTCGACGACATGAGCGCCGGGCACCTGGCCACCCTGCGGCCGCTGAACGGCTACGGCTGGTCCAAGCACCTGTTCGACCGCCGCATCTCGCGCCGGCTGGCGGAAGGGCGGGAGGCGCCGCCGCAGTGGGCCGGCCTCAAATTCTTCAACGTCTACGGCCCCAACGAGTATCACAAGGGACCGCAATCGAGCGTCGTGTCCCAGGTCTACCCCAAGGCCGCCGTCGACGCCCATTTCGACCTGTTCCGCAGTCACAATCCGGCCTACCCCGATGGCGGCCAGCTGCGCGACTTCGTTTATGTGAACGATGTGGTCGACGTGATGATGTGGCTGCTCGACACCCCTACCGTCAGCGGCCTTTACAACGTCGGCACCGGCAAGGCGCGGTCCTTCGCCGACCTCGCCAGCGCCGTCTACCGGGCGCTCGGCAAGGCGCCCAACATCCGCTTCAAGGACATGCCGGTGGAACTGCGCGACAAGTACCAGTACTTCACCCAGGCGGACATGAGCCGCCTGCGCGCCGCCGGCTACGACAAGCCGTTCACCGAGCTGGAGGACGGCGTCGGCGATTACGTCCGCCGCTACCTGCACAGCGCCGATCCCTACAAGTAACGGCAGGAGAGCCCGCCCGTGCTGACCTTCGCCCTGCCGTTCCCGGCCATCGACCCCATCGCCATCGAGATCGGCCCGCTGGCCATCCGCTGGTACGCGCTGGCCTACCTCACCGGCCTGCTCGGCGGCTGGTGGTATCTGCGCTTCCTCGCCCGCCGCACCCCCGGCGGCCCCACCGACGATCAGGCCGACGACTTCCTGGTGTGGGCGACGCTGGGCGTGGTGGTCGGCGGCCGCCTCGGCTACGTGCTGTTTTACAAGCCGGGGTATTACCTCGCCAATCCCCTTGACATCGTGAAGGTGTGGCAGGGCGGCATGGCCTTCCACGGCGGTGTTTTGGGCGTGCTGGTCGCCATGTGGCTGTTCTCGCGGCTGCGCGGACTGTCGTTCCTGCGTCTGAGCGATCTGGTCTGCGCGGTGGTGCCCATCGGCCTGTTCTTCGGCCGCATCGCCAACTTCATCAATGGCGAGCTGTGGGGCCGGCCGGCGCCCGACGTACCGTGGGCGGTGGTGTTCCCCCATGGCGGCGACGTGCCGCGCCACCCGAGCCAGCTCTACGAAGCGGCGCTTGAAGGGCTGGTGCTGTTCGTGGTGCTGCATCTGTTGTGGCGGACCACCGCCATCCGCGAGCGTCGCGGCTTCATCGCCGGTGCCTTCCTGGCCGGTTACGGCCTGTCGCGCTTCACGGTCGAGTTCTTCCGCGAGCCCGATGCCTTCCTCGGCACCCTGGCGGCCGGCATGACCATGGGGCAACTGCTGTCGTTGCCGATGATTATCGGCGGCGCCGCCCTGATGATCGCTTCCGGCCGCTTCCGTCAGGCTGAACCGCCGCCGGCGGGCGGACGGCAGGCATGACCGGAGCCGGCGCCGACATCGCGCGCGTGTTGCGCGACCGCATCCGGGCCGCCGGCTCGATCCCGTTCGAGGAGTTCATGGCCGAGGCCGCCGCCGCCTACTATGGGCGCGGCGACGTGTTCGGCCGCGACGGCGATTTCACCACGGCGCCGGAAATCAGCCAGATGTTCGGCGAAATCCTCGGCCTGTGGTGCGCGGTGGCGTGGCAGCTGATGAACGCGCCGGACAAGGTGGCCCTGGTGGAACTGGGGCCGGGGCGTGGCACCCTCATGTGCGACATGCTGCGGGCCAGCCGCCTGCTGCCGCCGTTCCGTCAGGCGCTGAGCGTGCATCTGGTGGAGCGCAGCCGGCCGCTGCGGGATATCCAATCCCGCGCCCTGGCGGGCAGCGGCGTGACGCCGCGGTGGCACGACGACCTCACCACCCTGCCCACCGACCGGCCGCTGGTGGTGGTCGCCAATGAATTCTTCGACGCCCTGCCGGTGCGCCAGTTGCAGCGGGCCATCGACGGCTGGCACGAGCGCCACGTCGCCCTAAACGACGACGGTGGCTTCGCCTTCACCCTCGGGCCGGAACTGCCGGAGACGGTGGTGCCGGCGGCCATCGGCCCCTGCCGGCCGGGCACCATCGTCGAGGTGTCGGGCGCCTGCGCCATGGTCATGGGCGAACTTGCGGCGCGACTCGCAACCCAAGGAGGAGCGGCCCTGGTGGCCGATTACGGCTATGCCCGCACCGCCGCCGGTGACAGCGTGCAGGCCCTGAAGCGCCATGCCTTCCACCCGGTTCTGTGCGATCCGGGAGAGGCCGACATCACCGCCCATGTGAACTTCCAAGCCCTGGCGGAAGCGGCGGCGGCGGCCGGGGCACGGGTGCTGGGACCGGTCGGACAAGGCGCCTTTCTGACCGCTCTCGGCATTGCCCAACGGGCCGATGTGCTGGCAGCCAACGCTGCGCCGCAACATGCCGCAGATGTGCGAAAAGCCTTACATCGCTTGATTGATCCCTCGGAAATGGGCACCTTATTCAAGGTCTTGGCGCTAACCCATCCGGCGCTGCCCCCCCTTCCGGGTTTTGAGGGATCCGCCCCCGCATGATTACCGTCTCCGCCCTGAACGCCCTGTCCACCGTCCGCCACGCCTATTTCAGCAGGAACCATGGCGTGTCGACAGGGGCGTTCGACAGCCTGAACTGCGGATTCGGCTCCGGCGACGACGCGGCCAACGTGCGCAAGAACCGGGCACTCGCCATGGAACGCATGGAGATGCCGCCGGACGGGCTGGTGACCGCCCGCCAGGAACACGGAACCACCGTGTTGGTTGTCGACAAGCCGTGGGACAACGAGAACCCGCCGGTCGCCGACGGGCTGGTGACCACCGTGCCGCGCCTGGTGGTCGGCGTGCTCACCGCCGACTGCGCTCCGGTGCTCATGGCCGACGGCACCGCCGGAGTGGTCGCCGCCGTCCATGCCGGCTGGCGCGGCGCCCTGGGCGGCGTGCTTGACCGCGCCGTGCAGGTGATGATCGAACAGGGCGCCTCGCTCGACCGCATCATCGCCGGCATCGGCCCCTGCATCGGCCAGCGCTCCTACGAGGTGGGGCCGGAGTTTCCGGGACCGTTCATCGCCGACGACTCCAACAACGAACACTACTTCAGCCCGACGGCGCGGGAGGGACACTTCCGCTTCGACCTGCCGGGCTATGTGGCGCGGCGGCTGGCGCTCATCGGCATCACCATGGTCATGCCGACCCCCTGCGACACCTTCCGCGAGGAGGGCCGGTTCTTCAGTTATCGCCGCAACACCCTGCGCGGCATCAAGGACTACGGCCGGCAGTTGTCCGCCATCGCCATCGAACGCTGACCGCCGCCGACCCGATAGCCATGCCTCGCCGCCGCCGCTCCGCCCTCGCGCTGGTCATGCCGCTTGCCGCCCTGGCGGGGCTTGCTCTCACCGGCTGCGGCGAGCCGCCGCGCCCCTTCGGCCGCGACGGCGAGCCCGCGCTCAGTCCCCTGGTGCTGCCGCTGACCGGCGTCACCATCGCCGTCCTGCCGGTGGAAGGAATGCCCCGGCCGCTGGCCGAGGCGGTGGCCGACGTGCTGGCCGACGGCTTCACCGCCAGCGAGGTGCCGGCGCGGGTTGCCTCGGACGGTGCCCTGCCCGGCGAGCCCCGGCTGTTCGGACAAGTGATGGAGATGGTGTCCGACGCCGACAGCGACACCTTGCTCGTCGACGTCACCCTGGAACTGCGCGAGCCGGGTGGCCGCACCCTGATGATCCAGACCCTGCGTGACCGCCTGCCGGGCACCCTGTGGTCCACCGCCGCCGATGCCGATCAGGTACGGGCGGCGGCGGAACGGCTGGCCGCGCCCGCCGCCGCCGGTTTTGCCGCCGCCGCCCAGGCGCTGGTGCCGGTTCCCAGCGGTGAACACGAGGGACTGGCCCAGAAGTCCCGCCCGCAGCCGCAAAGCCCGGCCCTGGCCGCCCTGCCGGCGGTGGCCATGGGAGACATCTCCGGGGCGCCGGGCAGTGCCGGCAACCCGGTGCTGGCGGCGGCCATGCGCTCCGTCCTACGCGAGGTCGGCGTGCCGCTGGCCCTGACGGACGCACCGCAGGCCCGGGTGACGGCGGAGGTCGCCCTGGCGCCGGTGGCGGGCGACGCGCAGGAACGCATCCGCGTGACCTGGCGCGTGCTCGATGCCGAGGGTGGCGAGGTCGGCACCGTGGCGCAGGAAAACCTGCTGCCCAGCGGCTATGCCGAACAGAACTGGCCGGACCTTGCCTACCTCATCGCCGGCGCCGCCATCGACGGCGTGGTCCCTCTGCTGCAACAGTTGCAGGCACGCGGCGGGCGCTAGCACCGAGAGCGCCTCCCTGCCACTTGGCAGGAGCCCAAGGT